>CANDMV010000216.1 GCA_947385875.1 uncultured Eubacterium sp.
ATCATGCCCTGTGGGTACATCTCACGGAAAGCATTTTTCAAACACGCTCTAGTACACCCTGACCAAATGTCAGCAGCTAAAGGTGCCGCTGCGGCTTCGCCTCCTGCTTTTCATAAGCCTTACAATGAAACGGCAGAAACAGTAATAAAACTTTCATTTTTCGATGGTAGATGATGAAACATATTCTCTTACAATGAAACGGCAGAAACAGTAATAAACCTATATATTTATAGAAAATTTGGAACACAGATCATCTCCGGCTGACATAATCGTTAAGCAGGAGAAGAAGGATTTTTCATGTAGCTTTACATAAACAGCTGGGAGAAGGAATCCACCCGGTCTGCTAGCGGCTTTGAAAGAATGCTGGCTGACATTCAGTCAGGGCGGACTGGGTGCTGCGACCGTCCGGTGCCACAGCGCAGATGCAGAATGCTTAGGGATTCTCAGCATTCTGGAAAAGTCACCAGAAGACAGTCCTGCTCCCCTCATCCGGCATCCGGGTATCCATATATGTAACACTGTATCTGAATGGTTACAAAATCTTAATTTAATGACATTAGTTGTGAAAAGTAACCAAAAATCGGTCGAAATACTAAAAATTCTGTAAAATAAGATTGTATTGTCTTTAAAATAACGATACAATAAATATAGCAAAGAATACAAGGATATTCTGAGCGTGTTTGATCGAAATATGCACTTAAGTGAAATGAAAGGAATGGTTATGATTATGTTACTCAAAAAAAGACTTCGCAAAAATCAGAAAATTGCCGACGAAATTCTCCATCAGATCGGCGGAAGCGTTATTTTAGTACTTCTGTTGATTGCAGCAGTCGCGATCTGCATGGTAAGCTGGCTGAGCATTACATCCAAAAAGACAGAGCTCATACAAGAATCTAACGCAGCTGCGAACCAGCTGGCAGGATTCCTGCAGCAATATGCGAAAAACGCAGAACAGCTGGCTGCAAATCCCGAAATCAAATACGTCATGGCACATACAAAACCCGGCGATCAAATGAGCCAGACCGAAAAAATGGATACTGTAATGACGAATCTGATCAATATCGCAAATACCGATACCGAAAATGTCATGGCTGCATGGGTCTCTGATCTAGATGCAAGCAGATTAATGCAGTCTGACGGTTTTGTCAGTGAAGACGGCTGGGATATTACGGGACGCGGATGGTATGACTGTATCGAAACAAAAGAACCCATTCTGACAGAACCGTATGTCGATTCATCGACCGGAAAGATGATTTTAAGCGCGGCATCCCCGGTCTTTGATGACGAAGACGGATCTGTCCTTGGCGCAGCAGGCATGGATATTGCCATGGACCATATGACACAGATTTTAAGTGAATATAAAATCGGACGCAGCGGCTATATTCTGTTATTATCAGGAAGCGGCACCTTCCTTTATCACCCGGACAGTGAATTTATCCAGAAAAATATTAAAGATGTCAGTATATCACAGAACGTTGCAGATGCAGTCACAGCCAAAAGCAGCCAATTTTTAAAATATACCGCAGACGGCGTCACAAAATACGGTTTCCTTCAGCCGGCCGGAGACACTGGTTATCTCGTGCTCAGCAGCCTGCCGATGACAGAGTATCATTCTATATTAGCAGCAATGGTCATCGCACTGATTATCATTTTTGCAGCCGGAATCGTTCTGATCGCTTTCAGCATCCGCAAAAGCGCCGCAAAGCTGACAAAGCCTATTCTGGAACTGAATCATACCGCACAGCAGATTGCAGCGGGAGATTTAAACGTGAATCTTCAGATTGCAAGTGAAAACGAAATCGGAGAGCTTGGCGAGTCCATTCAAAAAACAGTCAGCCGGCTGAAAGAATATATTATATACATCGATGAAACCTCTGATGTGCTTGCACAGCTTGCGGACGGAAAGCTCAGCATTGACTTAAAAAACGATTACGCCGGTGAATTCCAGAAAATTAAAACTGCCCTGCTAAATATTTCCGATTCTATGAATCAGGTAATGTCCGGAATCAATGAAAGTTCGGAACATGTGTCCGTCGGAGCATCTGAGCTTGCCGCTGCTTCCCAGGTACTCGCAGAAGGCGCGCAGGAGCAGGCCACATCGGTCGCACAGCTTACGGCAACTTCCAATACGGTAGCAGACCATGTAGAAAACAGCCGCACACAGGCAGAGGCTTCCGCTAAAGCAACTGCACAGGCTGCAGCCATGATCGAACAGAACCAGGCAAAAATGAAACAGATGATGAATGCAATGGACAAGATCCAGCAGACCTCCCAGCAGGTCGTAGGCATTATTCAGACGATTGAAGATATCGCGTCACAGACAAATCTGCTGTCGCTAAATGCTGCGATCGAAGCCGCGCGGGCCGGAGAGGCCGGAAAAGGCTTCGCGGTCGTCGCGGATGAAATCGGCAAGCTCGCGCTGGAAAGCTCGAAGGCAGCAAATACAACCAAAGAGCTGATCGAAATTTCCATAGAAGAAATCAGCAAAGGAAATACAATCGCCCAGGGAGCTGTAAACTCATTAAAAGAATCTGTTGATGCAGTCGAACATGCCAATGAAATGATACAAAAAACCGCGGAAACTGCCATTGTACAAGCAGAAAAAATGGAGCAGCTGCGCACAGGAATTGAAGAGATTTCCCACGGCATACAAGACAATTCTGCTGCATCCGAGGAAACTTCCGCGACTTCGGACGAGCTTGCTTCACAGGCTGAGATCCTAAATAAAATGGTGCAGAAATTTGAGCTTGGTTCATAGGCGGCAGATTTTGACACAAAGAAAATGCAACCGCCCACAAAGTGGTTGACATCCGGGTATGAAAAGTAACCAAACAGCAAATCAAAAGCACATTGACAATTCAATGGACTTTACACTCTAGACAACATAAGCTATAATAATCATATCAATTAACAACTGCATTAATCATAAAGGCGGTGAGAATATGGAAGTAATAGAAGAAGTGAACAACGCTGAAATTATCCAAAGAGGATTAGAAGACTTCAAAAATGTTCAACAGCATATGCTAATAGCAAAAGAAGAAAAAGCTATGAGAACATATGCAAGCTTGAAAAGAGATTACCTAACTCTTAAAGCATTACTTAATAGTCTTGGGGTCAATCTTATCGAAATTGATTATATCAAAGAATAATAACCATTAATCATTAAATAACCTGCTCACTAACCAGAGTTGAAAGCCTATGATATAACACCGCTCAAGCAGACAGGGTAAATAACCAAAGTCTGCTTAAACGGTGTTGTATATATCATGCTGTCTGCTCAGCTGTAAAATAAAGCATAAGCAGGGGCACTTCATAACAAACAGCCCTATCGCACCACAATTACAACCCCAAATACTGATACCATCTGGCAATAATCGTATAGTCAAGCAATGGTTTTGGCACTCGTAACACCTTCCTTTTCTCTTGCGATCTCCCAGATCAGCGGTGCATTATTTCTCAAATATTGTTCAAGCTGTAATAATTCATCCTCTGAAAACCCGAAACACTTATAAAACATATTATTAGGAAGCTTTCCTTCCGCAAAATCAAATCCAGTATTATTTGTCCTCTCAAAATGTACAGTAATTTCATCAAATCCATTCTTTTCTTAATATCTGAAAAAGTAAGCACGATATGATCTACTGTGCTGTAATAATTTTTCACTGCTGACACCTTCTTCTTTCTATATTAATATAATCATTATATCGCTTATCTTCCATTTTCAAGCTATAAATGACTGTCTGTCACAATTCTCCAGCACATACACATCTCTTCCATTCATCTCAATAAAGCTGCCAGTCTCATATCTCCTTCCGCTGAGCAAATCCACATAGTCGCCATTCATAACGACGCGTGCTTCTCCTGCGTTATGATTCATCAAAAATAGTACCTCCCTGTCTCCGCTGACCCGTATAGCTGCTTCTACTCCATTCGGCGTCACCATCGTCGAAGATATTCCTGCTTCTTTAAAGATATCCTTCATGAAATGGTGGTAAAACGCATGATTGGAACGGGTCCCGACATAATATGCGCATCCCTTACCAAACAAATTTTTCGTAACCGCCGGTGTCTGCTGATAAAAGTCCTGTTCATAGACACTCAGCGCCTCGGCTCCTTCCAGATGCATCAGATCACATAGAATTTCCGCGGGATAGATGCTCCCTTTATATAAAAAGCTATTTCTCTCTCCTTCTGGAAGGGCGTCATTTTCTTCCACCCAGATGCCAAGAATATCCCTTAATCTGCCCGGATATCCCCCTTGTATGACTAAATCGTGCTCATCCACGATTCCGCTGAAATATGTTGTAATAAAAGTACCGCCCTCTTTGACAAACTTTCGGATTTTATCATCGATCCCTGTCTTCGTCATATATAACAGCGGTGCAATGACTACCTGATACGCATCCAGTGCATCATCCATTCCAATGATATTGACAGGTATATTCAACTCAAATGCTGCCGTATAATAATCGCGGACTGCATCCAGATATTGCATTCGAATGCTCGGCCCCGCAGAATACTCCAGCGCCCACCAGTTCTCCCAATCAAAATAGATCGCTGTCCGGGCAGGTGTATACCCTTCCAAAAACGCACCACCTAGCTGCTGTAATTCTGCGCCGAGCTGTTCTACTTCACGAAAGACCCTTGTATCGTCTCTTCCTGCATGGTCAATGACAGCCCCATGAAATTTTTCACATGCTCCGACTGATCTTCGGATTTGGAAAAACTGAATCGCATCCGCGCCGTGCGCTGCCGCCTGATAGCTTAAAAGCCGCATCTGCCCTGGACGCTTTAATTTGTTATACGGCTGCCAGTTCGTGACACTCGGTGTCTGCTCCATAAGCACAAAAGACTGCTGATTTTTGATTCCACGCATCAAATCATGCGTAAGAGCGGTTTCTGCCGGTGTATCTCCCGGCGCAGGATAAGCGTCCCATGAAATAAAATCCATAGATTCTGCCCATCTTTGATAATCCAGCGGCTTATAAAAGCCCATCAGGTTTGTTGTAATCGGCACTTCCGGCATTTCCTTTTTTATTTCCTCGTATTCCAGCCGAAAGCATTCCAGCATACTTTCAGACATAAATCTCCGGTATTCCAATGTAATCCCCTGAAACATCGTCCTGTCCATGCCGTCGGCCATAAAATGCTCGCTCTGAAGATTTGGCAGTACCACTTCATCCCAGTCGTAAAACGTATGCCCCCAGAACGATGTGTAAAATACTCTGTTTAACTCTTCGATGGTACCAAATCTATGCTTCAACCACTCGCGGAACGCTTTTTCACAGTTTTCACAATAGCACTCCCCGCCAAATTCATTTGAAATATGCCATGCCACTATATTGTCATAATCCTTGTACCTCCCAGCCAGCTGCCGTGCAAGCTTAGCTGCATAAAGCCGGTAGGTCGGACTATTCGGACAAGAATTATGCCGTCCTCCGAATTTTCTTTTCATTCCGTTGTATTCTGTACGCAGTATATCAGGATGCCTTTTCGCCATCCACGCCGGATGCGCCCCTGTCGAGGTCGCCATGCATACTTTTAATCCGTTTTCTCTCACCAGCTCCATAATCTGGTCCAGCGTATCGAAGCAGTATTCATCTTCGGACGGCTGTAATGCCGCCCAGCTGAAGGTATTGAGTGTTACGATATTTATGTGCGCTTTTTTCATCAGACGCATGTCTTCCAGCCATATTTCTTTGGGCCATTGTTCCGGATTGTAGTCGCCGCCGTATAGGACCGTGTTTATGTTAGTTCCATATTCCATATCAGTTCTCCTTTCCTTGTATCGTATTTTCTCTTTTGATCAAGCTTTCAAATCTCCATTTTCACCTGATAATCGTTACAGTTCAGCCTTCAAGGTCATTAACCTGTCAGATAAGGTGTTACATTGCGGCTTCGCGGACGCCGGGTGAGGAAAGCACCCGGCTGCCTTTCAAACTTTACAGCAGCATATGCATCCTGACGGCAGTCTGTAATCAGCGGTTCACAATTAAAATACAATTCTGCCGACACTATTGAGCGTTTTCATAGCAGGGCTTATCAACAACAGCCGGGTGCGGGGAGCGGTTCCGTCTTCTGGTGACGTTGGAAGAATGCTTAGAAGCCCTTAGTATTCTGTACAATACACAGGCGGCG
>CANDMV010000217.1 GCA_947385875.1 uncultured Eubacterium sp.
CGGAAGAACCGGACAGACAATATTATTTTATGAAAAAGTGTCGGGAGATTGTGAAAAAGAAGTCCGAAGAATTGGGCCGCCCGCTGACGTGTAGTTTGACGTCCTTCGGGTGCCAGATGAATGCCAGAGATTCTGAAAAGCTGGAGGGGATTTTAAAGACAGCGGGATTTCTGCCGGCGGCTGACGAACAGGCAGATTTTGTGTTATATAATACATGCACTGTGCGTGAAAATGCAAACAACAGGGTTTATGGCAGGCTGGGGTATCTGCATAATTTAAAAAAGAAAAACCCTGACATGCGGATTGCGCTCTGCGGCTGCATGATGCAGGAGTCAGCCGTAGTAGAAAAGCTGAAAAAAAGCTATCGTTTTGTAGACTTGATCTTTGGAACTCATAATATTTACAAATTTGCTGAATTACTATCCCAGACTTTTGAATCCGACAAAATGGTAGTTGATGTATGGCAGAAAGCAGACCGAATCGTCGAAGAGCTTCCAATTGAGCGTAAATTTCCTTTTAAATCCGGTGTGAATATTATGTTCGGCTGCAATAATTTCTGCAGCTACTGCATTGTACCATATGTCCGTGGCAGAGAAAAAAGCCGTAAGCCAGAGGATATTTTGAGCGAAATTGAACGTCTGGCTGCTGATGGTGTAGTAGAAATCATGCTGCTAGGGCAGAATGTCAATTCTTATGGAAAGACACTCGAACATCCAGTTACATTTGCCGAACTGCTGGGAGAAGTCGAAAAGGTCGAAGGCATAAAACGTATCCGTTTTATGACCTCACATCCAAAAGATTTATCAGATGAGCTGATCGATGTGATGCAGCATTCTAAAAAAATCTGTCATCATCTGCACCTTCCGCTGCAGTCAGGAAGCTCCAGGATTCTGCAGCTGATGAACCGCCATTATGACAAAGAGAAATATTTAAATATAGTCGAAAAAGTACGTACTGCGATACCTGATATTTCCATTACAACAGATCTTATTGTGGGATTTCCCGGCGAGACAGAAGAGGATTTCCTAGAAACAATGGATGTAGTAAAAAAAGTCGGCTTTGATTCAGCATTTACATTTATTTATTCCAAACGTTCCGGCACTCCGGCAGCTCAGATGGAAAATCAGATACCGGAAGATGTGGTCAAAGACCGTTTTGACCGTCTGTTAAAAGAAGTGCAGAATCTTTCTGCAAAAAAGGCCGGACAGTTGGTCGGCAGTGTAAAAGCAGTGCTGGTAGAAAGCGTGAATGACCATGATTCTGCACTTGTGACAGGAAAATTAGATAATAATTCTACCGTGCATCTGCCAGGTACAGCTGATTTAGTTGGAAAACTGGTAAATGTCCGTCTGGAGGAGTGCAGAGGTTTTTATTATTATGGAAAAATCGTATAAAAGATTCACCAGACGCGATCTGCTGTTTATAGGAGTGCTGCTGTTATTCGGAGTTGTCAGCATGTTTGTTGTTCGTCTGTTTATGAATCAAAACGGGGCTTATGTACAAGTTACAATAGACGGGAGCTCGTATGGCACTTATCATCTCTCCGGCCTAGATGAGCAGACAATTCCTATTACGATAGATGGCATTGTTACCAATACGCTGCTGATAGAAGATGGTAAAGCAAAGATGCTGTCAGCCGACTGTCCGGACAAGCTCTGTGTTCATCAAAAAGCAATCGATAAGCGGGGCGAGACGATTGTATGCCTGCCGAATCGTGTTGTAGTCGAAGTGAAAGGTACCAAGGAATCTGTGCTGGACTCTGTTTCACAGTAAACCTCTAATTTGTATCCGCGAACGAGAAAGTTTTCCAAATTCATTCGTGTACGCGGACATATACGGACAAGCGCTTTGGAAAATCTTATCGTTTGCGAGCAGAAATCGCATAATCTGAATGGCGTATGCTGCATCACAAAATGCGAATCCGAATGGAGATCCATTGCTTACTAAATACGTTTATAAATATAATAGGGAGCCATATGAAAAAATCAGCAGATCTTGGTTTGTTTTTAGCGCTGGCGCTTATATGCAGTTACATTGAAACACTCATCCCGATTTCATTCGGTATTCCAGGCATAAAGCTTGGACTGACAAACATTGTCGTTATATTAGCGTTGTACAAGCTGGGGGCGAAATCTGCCCTTGCCATATCCGTGCTGCGTATACTTTTGGCGGGATTTATGTTCGGCAATATGTTCAGCATATTATACAGCCTTGCAGGCGGACTGCTCAGTTTTTTTTTCATGGTACTGTTAAAAAAGACGGGAAAATTCAAAATGATATCGATCAGCGCGGTGGGCGGTATGACACATAATCTGGGTCAGATCATAGTCGCCGCTATAGTTGTAGAAAATATGAATTTATTTTATTATTATCCTATACTTTTGATTGCCGGAGTCATTACCGGGGTACTGATCGGGATAGCAGCCCAGGAAATTGTGCTGCGACTGCCGGCAGATTCGAACAAATAAAGGAGAATGGAATGATTTCTTACATAAAAGGCAGTCTGGCAGATATTATGCAGGACAGCATTGTCGTTGACGTATCCGGCATTGGCTGGAATATATTTGTATCCGGACAGGTAATTGACCATCTGCCTCCGGTTGGCGATCCGGTAAAAATTCATACATGGCTTCAGGTACGTGAAGATGCCATGACACTGTTTGGATTTCTGACCAAAGACGATCTGCGAATTTTTAAGCTGTTACTAGGCGTAAGCGGTATCGGGCCAAAGGGTGCGCTTGCGATTTTATCCGTTATGACAACCGATGACCTGAGGTTTGCCATTCTTGGCGATGACGCAAAAGCGATTGCGAAAACACCAGGAATCGGTACAAAAACAGCCAAGCGACTGATACTGGAATTAAAAGACAAGCTAAGTCTGGAAGACGCTGTAGAACAGAAGCTGTCACATGTTCAGGATCAGCCGGATGCAGCCGGTGTCAAAGCAGAAGCTGCCATGGCGCTGACCGCACTGGGGTATTCATCTTCTGAGGCGCTTAAGGCATTAAGCAGTATAGAAATCGAAGAAGATATGGAAGTAGAAACGCTGCTAAAACAGGCATTAAAAAATATGTCGATGCTATAATACAAAAAAATGGCACTATTAGTCATAAAAGCATTGTTATTGCACATTTTTATACAGTGACCTCGGTTCATGAGAGTATAATGAAAATTGCACACTGCAATCAGAATGATAGATTCAGAAAGGACTGCCCTACATGGAAAAACGAGTGATTTCCACACAAATTCAAGAAGAAGATCAGGCTGTTGAAAAAAGTCTCCGTCCACAGACCCTGGATGAATATATCGGACAGGAAAAAGCAAAACAGAATCTAAAAATATATATTGAAGCAGCAAAGCAGCGGAAAGAAGCCTTAGACCATGTATTGTTTTTTGGGCCTCCAGGCTTAGGAAAGACGACCTTATCCGGTATCATTGCAAACGAGATGGGCTCCCGCATGAAAATAACTTCGGGGCCTGCCATTGCCAAGCCGGGTGAAATCGCTGCCATATTAAGCAGTCTTTCGGAAGGAGATATTTTATTTGTAGATGAGATTCATCGTTTAAACCGCCAGGTAGAGGAGGTGCTTTATCCGGCAATGGAGGATTATGCCATTGACATCATGATCGGAAAAGGCGCTACAGCCCGTTCCATACGCTTAGATCTGCCGCAGTTTACACTGGTAGGGGCGACCACAAGAGCCGGTCTTTTGTCTGCACCGTTACGCGACCGATTCGGGGTCATTCATCATTTGGAATTTTACACGGTGGAAGAATTACAGACAATCATCCTGCATTCTGCCGTGAAGCTGGGAGTCGAGATTGATTCTGCCGGCGCATATGAGCTTGCAAGGCGTTCCAGAGGAACTCCCAGGCTTGCAAACCGCTTATTAAGGCGTGTGAGGGATTTTGCACAGGTAAAGTATGACGGCAGAATTACAGAAGATGTGGCTGCTTTTTCTCTGGATTTACTGGAGGTAGATAAAATGGGCTTAGACCAGAATGACCGCAGCATATTGACGACAATCATCGAAAAATTTGCCGGAGGCCCGGTCGGCCTTGACACTCTGGCTGCTGCAATCGGGGAGGACTCTGGCACGATTGAAGATGTCTATGAGCCGTTTTTAGTACAAAATGGGCTGATTAACCGTACACCAAAGGGACGCGTAGCGACGGACTTTGCTTATAAACACTTTGGAATTGTAAAATAAAGGTTGTTTTTCCTTAAAAAAATCAGTATAATGGATGACAGGGTAGAATAGTTACATATTCCGAAGGAATTAAGGAGAATACAAGACGATGGCTGCTAAAAAAAGTACGGATGTAATGATTGCAGGAAAAGTTTATACATTGAGCGGTTATGAAGAAGAAGGCTATCTTCAGCGTGTTGCATCCTATATCAATGCCAAGATTTCTGAGATTACTGAGAGGGAAGAATTCCGCAGAATACCAAATGACATGAAATCCATTCTGATTCAGCTGAATATTGCAGATGATTATTTCAAAGCAAAAACACTGTATGAAGATATGGAGGAGAATTATAAAAAAGCAGAGAAAGACCTGTTCGAGTTAAAGCATGAGCTCGTTGATACCCAGATGAAGGTAGAAGAGCTGTTAGATCAGCTGGAAACAGAGCGGCAGGAAAGAAATAAAAAGTCTGACCATGAACAGGATTTAGAAGAAAAGTATAAAAAATTATCCGATAAATACCAGCTATTATTAAGTAACGCAAAAATATCTGAAGAGAAAAACCGGCAGTTTGAAGAAATGCTCCGCTTAAGCGAACAGGAGCGTCGAGAACTGGATGCGATCAATAAAGAACTGCGCATGAATAAAGAAAAGCTGGAGACTACGCTTGCGGATGCCCTGCTTGGTGCAGCGCTTCAGGATGAAAAAAAAGCAAAGGAAGAGCTTGAAGCAAAAAAAGCAAAAGAAGCAAAAGCTGTACAGCAGAATTCTTCAAGTTCTGCTGCAGCCCGGACAAAAAAAAGAAGCAGTACAAAAACAGGTGAATCTGCATCTTCGAGCATACCCATGAAAAAAGGATCCGCAGAAGACTCCGCCAATCAGATCGGAGAAGCAGAACATAATACAAAAAAAAGCAGTGAATCGGAAAATTCTTCAGAGTCAGAGGATTCAGAAGAAGCAGAAAGCATGTCTGAATTAAAAGGTTTGGAACATATGGAAGTGCAGACAGAGCTGGAAGACTCTGAGCATATAGAAGCGCAGACAGAGCTGGAAGACTCTGATGATGCTGAAAATATGTTAGTGACACAAGACTCCGAAAATACAAAAGCTTTATCAGGACTGGATAACTCCGAAAATACAGAAGAATTTACACAGCTGAAAGATTCTGAAGATGCAGTAGCTTTGGCAGAATTGGAAAATACAGATGACATACCGAAAAAAGCATCTGATTTAAAAAACTCTACTGCGAATAAAGACAACGCTGGCAAGCATCAGCTTTTTGACATAACAATTCAAGAACAGAGTCAGAAATCGGCAGAAACGTCTGCGAAGTCTGTACAGCACCAGATAGAAAACGACGATATTAAGTCGGCAGATACAGATGTGATTCTTACTTATGGTGCTTCGGTGGATACATCAGATGATACTGAACATAAGCTGGCAGATGTACAAGCAGAAAACGATTATCATGAATCAGCAGACTCACAAACAGGAAACACCTATCACGAGCCAACAGATGGAGAGATGAAAGATGTCATTGAAGGTGTAATTAATGAAATGAAAGACCTTCAGGCTTCTGTCAAAAAGCAGTCAGATCATCATTACGACGAAGAAGGGCTTACGCTGACCCAGAGTTATAAAAAACATATTCCAGTTATGGCAGAACTGTCAAAGGAAGAGATGGAAGAATTACTGGCACCCATAGATAAGCCAAGTACGATCTCGCCAGAATTATCAGAAGAAGAATTAGCTGAGCTGCTTGCACCTGTACAGAGACCGGCTGCTATGGCAAAGCTTTCAGAAGAAGAATTGGCAGAATTACTGGCTCCGACACCGATACATCATGTCAGCTCCTTAGATGTACCGGAAGATGGTCATGCCGCAAATCCAGATTCGTCAGGCAGGGTATCGGACGATACTTCTGCAAATACTGGT
>CANDMV010000218.1 GCA_947385875.1 uncultured Eubacterium sp.
TTTATGACAGGCATTATAGGAAAGATCCTGTCTGTCACGGCTGTATCAGACCATTAATCTCTGGTCAGCGTTCACAGTTAAAAATTGCCAGCATATATTTCGTTTTCATTTTAAGGCTCATCAAAAACAGCCGGGTGAGGGGAGCTGTCCCGTGTTCCTGTGACGTTGGAAGAATGTTTAGAAGCCCTTAGTATTCTGTTCGATAAACAGGCGGCGCAGCCGCAGCGGCACCTTTAGCTTCCGGCATTCAGCCGGGGCGGACTGGGTGCCGCGACCGTACGGTGCCACAGCGTAAACACAGAATGCTTAGGGATTCTTAGCATTCTGGAAAAGTCACAGGAACACGGGACAGCTCCCCTCACCCGGCGTCCGGGTATCCATAAATGTAACACGCTATCCAAACTGTTACCAAGATGTATATCAGGACCTGCTCTTAAAACTTCTAATTCATCGCGCCCACTCATTACGTGGAAACCGCCCCAAAAGCTGCGGCACAAATTTCCCAATCACAAAGCACATAACAATGCTAAACAGCAGCGCCCCGCCGGCTCCTATACATGCAGCTGCCAAAAACGGGCAGCCTTCAGGTAGAAGCTCTGACAAAACAGGCATCATCGTCTGCTGCAGAAACGGCTTATGCAGCAGATAAATTCCCATCGTCTGCTGCCCGATATAGGTAACGGCATTCACGCGGAACGGACGTGCTGATTCTCTGGACAGCCGCGAGAGCAGCATGGACAATGCCAGAACCGTTAAGCTGCCGAACGCACTGTTAAAAAGGAACCACAGCTGATTTCCGTAGGACGACTTGCACATTAAGCTAAGCTCCAGCTCACTGCCCCGAAAGACAGTGCCGAGGCTGAACAAGACCGCGCCCGCAAGAACCGACAGGATAAGCCATGATGTTTTCTGCTGTGCCATAATCAGATAGGCTTTTCTGACGGCGATTCCCAAAAGTATAAAGCTGCTCCCTGCCAGCGCAATATCCGCACACCAGAAGACACCGTTTTCACTATGCGGCAGCAGCAGGCCGAGTGCCAGCAGCGGCAGAGCGGCAATCCCGCACCAAAATGGGACATTTTTCACTCCTGCGTATTCCAATGCTGTGACCAAAGCCTGAACGATGATGCGGGAAATAAAAAAACATGGAAGATACCACAGAGAGGTCAGAGTATCCATACGCGTCAGCGCCTCCCATGAACCGTAAAGCAGCTCTGATAAATTTTCGTACGAAAACGGAGCGTAAATAAGTCCCCAGATCAGATAAGGAACCATCAGCGCCAACAGGTTCTTATACAAAAAAGCCGCCCACGCCCTGCCGGAGCGCAGCGCCTTAGGCTTCACAGACAGCCCCGCCAGCAGGAAGAAAAGCGGCATATGAAACGAATATAATACCCTGCGGAACAAAGGCGTATCCAGATTCCCCGTAGTGTGACCGAGAATGACGCAGAATATCGTGATTGCTTTCGCAATATCGATGGTTTCAATCCGATGATTTCGATAACTTCGATGGTTCTTCTGATCAGTTTCGGATTTCTGACTATTTCCTGCTACCATACCCATTTGTCTTCACCGACACCGCCGACTACACAAACACACCGCGCTGAATTATCTGTATTCAGTCCTGCGCCGCCCATGAAACAGCCGCAGGTTTTTGCCCCAGCATCTTCATTTCCTTTTCCGCCGCCGCCAACACCACAGCCGCAGGTATCTCCGCCCGCTACTGCATCCAGCTCGTCATCTGACAATTCGCCGCTTTTTTTAAATTGAAAATCCGTTTCCTGAATCGTTATGCCATATTCGGCTGCTAATGCAATATAATCCGATGGCTGACTGTCGCTTCTGGCATCCAGTTCTTTTACTTTTTTCTTCAGTTCCTCATTCTGTTCTATTAATTCTAAAAATTCTTTCATTTCAAATCCTTTCTATCATGTCAAGCCCTAAATCATTGATTTTTCAAGCTTTCTGCTGTCTTATTTCGTTATCTGGCAAGCTTTTATGTTTGCCGGTAATCTATATAAACGGCATTAGATTTTTGCTCAATATCATTTATTTCCAACCTGCCGTTTATCGGGCTTATTGAGCAATTTTTAAGCACCGAATATATAAATAGAAATTTTATGATAACTCCTTACGCAGCATCGCAAGCGCTTTTTCATGCAGCCGCTTCACACTGCTGTACGAAATATGCATCCGCGCCGCAATCTCTTTCAATGTACGATTATAATAATAATGCAGGATTACCAGATCCCTCTCCCGCTGCCCTAACTGTTCCAAAGCGGCTGCCAGCTCTTCCAGCTGTTCGCTGCCCAGCAGCCTGCAGGCCGGGTCCTGTTCCGTCACAGGGTCATCCTGCCACTGAGTCCGCAGCTGTGCCTTACGGAAATAATCAATCACAGTATTGCGTGTAATGGTATAAATCCAGGTAGAAACAGAAGCTTTCTGCCCATCAAAACCGGACAAGTTCTGACAGACCTTCGCAAACACGCTTGCCGCCAGATCTTCTGTCTCATGAGGGTCGGATACTTTACTGCGGACATAACGGTATACTTTATCGTAATATTGCTTATAGATCTCTTCTGCCTCATCCATAGCCGTCCCTCTCTTTTGCATCATGCGGATTTTCCCGCCATACATCGGACTTTCCCGCCGCATTTACCCAATCCAGCTGTTCTTCTGTCAGCTCAGCGGGCATGTCTTGGGGCTGCTTTTCCCCATATCGCGCCCCTGTTTCCCTGATCAGACAGTCCAGTCTGCCATTGCCGCAAAACCGCTGATAGTCAAATACTTCTTTTAAATCTGTCATTCTTCCAACCACCCTTTTGACTGACACCACTCCACAAACAGGGAAACATATCATGTACTAGTGTACTGGCACATTGATATTTGAACTAATATGACTATCCACAAGCCATATAATAAAAGCATTGCGGCTGATAGAGTTAGTTCAAATGTCATCGTGCCAATTCACTAGGTACTCTCACGGAAAGCATTTTTCAAACACGCTCTAGTACTCCGTACCGTCACCTACCCCTTCGATTATACAGACACAGCGGCAGGAACCATTGCTCCACTCTCCGCCGCCGCCTCCGACACAAGCGCATGTCTTTTCATCATTGTTTCCAGCTCCGCCGCCGCCGAACGCACAAAAGCAATACTTTCCGCCCGCTACTGCGTCTAGCTCATCCTCGGACAGCTCGCCTGTTTCTGCAGGCTGAAAATCTGCTTCCGTCAGTTTTAAGCCGTATTCGGCTGCTAAAGCGATATAATCCGATGGCTGGCTGCCTTTTTGCGCGTCCAGTCTTTCTACCTGTTTTTTCAATACTTCATTTTGTTCCATTAATTCTAAAAATTCTTTCATTATTCCTGCCTCCGTCGAAGAACTCCCCATAACAGTTCAGATTACTTTCCAGTCTGATCAAGCACTAGCCTAAATTGACATTCCTGCTGTCAAACTGATATACTTCAAAATCTCCACTACAGTTCGGATTCCGCATGATATGGTCATAAATCACGCCGCCCGCATCGCTTTCTCCCTGCCCGTCATATGGCGGAGACTGCCAGCCGCAGAGCTTACATTTTGCAATATAAAACACGCTGTTTAATACTGCGCCGCCTGCCACTGAATCCAGATCATCATCCGACAGCTCCCCTCTTTTCAGGGTGCTTTCCTTTGCATGAGCCATTGCCCCTTTTAACTGTTCAGCCTGTAATTCGTTCGAATTTTTCATTTTTACCACCTCATCCTTTCACTTGTCTACCGGATTCCAAATAGTATCGATTAAGTCTTCCCCTAATCCTCCAACCATTCAGAAATAGCGTCTTGCCATTTTGTTCCAATAATGCTAAAAATTCACATCGTTTCCACTCTCTATTCTATGATATATGATACATTCCTTCCCCAGACATTACGCACGCGCAGCGGCATTTGCCGTCCTGCGTCTGTCCGCCGCCCATCACACAAACACAGACTTTGTCCAGATACTCTTCTCCCGGACTGGTGCCTTCTCCCCCGCCAGCTAAAGGGCATACACAGTTATTTTTGCCGCCTGCTACCGCGTCCAGCTCATCCTCGGACAGCTCGCCTGCATCCGTCTGCTGAAAATCCGCCTCCGAAAGAGCCACGCCATATTCTGACGCTTAAAAGACTGCTGTTTCTAAAACCCATGGCGTTTTCCATGAAAATCACCACTTCTCATCGTACCCTTGCCCATAAATCGCGCACCAACAGCGATTTGCATTATCCTGCATCTGTCCGGCGCCGCCCATGATGCAGGCACAGGTCTTTGTCTGTGTTTCATCTTCCCCGGTTCCGCCGCCGCCTGCAAGACAGCCGCAGTACTTTCCGCCCGCTACTGCATCCAGCTCATCCTCGGACAGCTCGCCTGCCCCCGCCGGATGAAAATCCGTCTCCGAAAGCTTCAGTCCATATTCCGCTGCTAAATCAATGTAATCGGATGGCTGGCTGTCTTTCTGCGCATCCAACCTTTCTACCTGTTTTTTCAATTCTCCATTCTGTTCCATCAATTCTAAAAATTCTTTCATTGTTTCTGTCCCATCCTTTCATTGTTTAATCAGCATTCCTGCCCGACCTGCTCCATACATGCTTTCAGCCTGTCTGCCCAGCCACCGCGAAACAGCCGGCAGGCGGCCCGGTCCGGAGCCATGATATCGTCCGGTGCATCCATCAATGCGCTTGCGCGGCAGCCGCCGGCGCAGATTTTCGCATAGGTGCAGTCTGCGCATTCTCTGGTACGCTTTAAGTATTCTTCCACACGGGTATCAATCAGGCTCATATAAACCGAATCGGTCAGACCCCTGCGAAGCCCGATATCTGTAATCTTCGGATAATCCTTTTGTATGTCGAATGCAGACAGCGACAGGCACGGCAGCATTCGGCTTTCCGGCGAGATATATAATACCTGCCTTGCATGACCACAGAGCGTCTGGCGCAGGCAGCTGTCGCCGCCGTCGTATTTTTCCAGCGGAATACACCAGTTCCTAGTCCCCATCTTGCATTGGAAAAATCCCCCAAGCATCAGGCTGACCGGCGCGCCGTCTTCAAAATACTGCGGCACATAATCCAGATATGCTTCATACAGTTCTTCCATATCCAACGCATATCCTTCGCCATGCTCCGACCATAGCTCGGTGTCAGATACCGGATTGGTCTTAAGACTTGTACAGTGGTGTGCGGCGAGTGTCTGGATGCTCTGGCGAAGGAGATGGAGGTTGCCTTTGTGCAGGCACATTTCCGCGCCGGTTGGAAACCCTTTCTCGAAGCACAGGTCAAACGCCTTTAACACAGCCCCCTCCGCCCCCGGAATCCCTCGAAGCCAGTCATGCCAGCCTTCGTCCCCGTCATAGCTCATATTAAACTCCGGGCACAGGCCGCGTTCTTTTAAACCGTCCAGCAGTGCTTCATTGACCAGCGCCCCATTGGTGTAAATCGTTGTAATCCATATTTTATGCTGCACCAGTGCGTCGATCATCTCCCACCAGTCCTTGCGGATGAGCGGCTCCCCTCCGGTAATGCTGACCCGCAGAATGCCGCACGCCGCGATCTGTTCGATCATATCCATCACCGTTTCATGCGGCAGCTCGCCCAGCTTTGCATCCGGTGCAGACATATAGCAGTGTCTGCACTTATAATTGCACTTCCCGGTCACCGACCAGTGCGCTACTTTTATAAAACGGTTTGGATACTGATAATATTCCTGATCCGCATGAAGGCCTTCGCCATAAGCACACGGCTCTACGACTCCTTCTTTTTGCGCCTGAGCAATCAGGCTGCGTATCTGCTGCGGGATGATCTTCATCGAGCAGTCGCATCTGCCATTGCATAGGCTTAATGCGTCAAATGCTTCTTTGGATAAAAAAGAAACCCGGTTATGCGGACGCTGTACGAGCGCCCACGGGAGCTTTTCCCAGCCTCGCAGCACAAAGCTGTCTTTGATTCGATAATAGCCCATGTGATAACTCCCTTCTATGGTGCTAAGGTAAAATTGTTTCATGATGGCTGCCCAGACGCCGGATAAATCTTCGAGAGTGCATGTCAAAAACCGGAGGTGTACCGGGGAGCA
>CANDMV010000219.1 GCA_947385875.1 uncultured Eubacterium sp.
AAGATGATAAGGTAAACGGCATATTGGTGCAGCTGCCTGTTCCAAAACATATTGATGAAAATAAGATTATTCAAGCGATTTCTCCTGCAAAAGATGTGGATGGCTTTCATCCACAGAATGTAGGTGCTCTGGTAAGCGGGCTTTCAGGATATGTATCATGTACCCCGGCAGGAGTCATCCAGCTGCTGAAACGCTCCGGCGTTGAGATTGCCGGGAAAAACTGTGTCATCATAGGCCGCAGTAATATCGTCGGCAAGCCAATGGCCTTATTAATGCTGCGAGAAAACGCCACTGTTACAATTGCGCATTCAAAGACAAAGAATCTTCAGGAAGTATGTAAAAAAGCGGACATATTAATTGCGGCTGTCGGCCGTACAAAGATGATTGATGCTTCTTATGTAAAAGAAGAAGCAGTAGTCATTGATGTGGGAATTAACAGAGATGATAATAATAAATTATGCGGCGATGTTGATTTTGACAGTGTATCTGCGCATGTGGAAGCGATTACGCCGGTACCTGGCGGTGTCGGACCTATGACGATCGCTATGCTTATGAATAATTGTGTAGAAGCAATGACAAAATAAGGAGGCCGGTGACTTGAAGTGTTCAAAGTGTGGAATGGAACTGCCTGATTCTTGTACAGTATGCAGCCGCTGCGGAAGTGAAATCAGTCGGGACTTTAATTACAATAATATGGAAAGAGAACTGCTCAATACGGTTTTAGAAGAGGAGGCGATAAACGGCATGTCCGAAAATTCCATGCTGGATCAGCATAAAGAACCAGAAGATGAGACAATGTATGAAGAAGTAAAAAAACAGCCCGGAAAGCTGGCGGCAGCATTCGTAGTCAGTGCGGCAGTTGTCGCAGGCACAGTATTTTTCCTGCGTTCTTTTTCTACAGATTTCGAATATGAAAAGACAGAAGCTGAATATCAAAACTGTCTGACTATGATGGCAAAAGAAAATTATAAAGAGGCTCTTGAGTCTGTCGAGATTCTGCTTAAGGAAAATGCGGACAGCCTGGAGTATCTGGCGTTAAAAAATACGATCTGCGAAAAAAGCGGAGACAGTGCATCACAGCTGAAAGTGTTAAAGAAGATTATTGCAGCCGATGAGGATAATTATCAGGCATATGAGAAGCTGCTGGAGCTGTATCTGGCTGATGAAAAACAGGATGAAATCAAAAAGCTGGCTGAAAATGCACCAAATGCTGTCATTGCTTCCATGCTGAAAGAATATCTGGTAGATGCTCCCTATCTGGAGCTGACACCAGGCGTGTATGATACCGTTCAGGAGCTGTCTATTACCAGTGAAGGAGAACATAGTATTTATTATACACTGGATGGCACATCACCTCAGGAAAATGGTACATTGTATACAAATCCTATTTTATTGGAGCAGGATCATTTTTATACTGTAAAGGCAGTCTGCAAGAATGAACGAGGCACGTACGGAGATGAAGCATTTGGAGAGTATCAGATTGGAATTAATGCAGTAAGACCGACGCCGAATGAAATAGCCCAGCCTGACGTCTATCCAGATGGAGGAGAATATCATACTCCACAGATGATAAATATCGATGTTCCAATCGGGTATCAGGCATATTATAGCTGGTCTCTTGGAACAGAGCTGACACCCCGGAACGGTACATTGTTTATCGGGGGAATTACGATGCCGGAAGGTGAATCTACGCTTTCTGTGATTATAACGGATGGAAATGGAAACTGCAGTACCGTAAAACAGGTTAGTTATCATTATCAGCCGTAATGGCAGTTTCGACGGTGACGGACTCCATCGGCTGGAAATTATGTGCAGCGATAAAATAATTCAGGCTGAGATAAATTATAATTTCTGTCCGAATGGGGCCGAGCTGCTTTACATTGAAGACGAAGACCGAAATGTAGTATTATCATAAAAATAATACCAGTTTATACTCGCGAACGATATGATTTGCCAAAGCTGCTGCCCGTATATGCCCGCGAACGCCAATGAATTAGGAAAACTATTTCGTTCGCGGGTATAGATTGTCTAAATAGGTATGATATAAAAGGCTGCTATTTTCTGGCAAATAATGAAAAGACTATTGAAATTAGAATATTATTTTTGAAATCTATGGAATAAGCTCGATAACTCCTTTATCCATTTTCTTAATACGCACTTGTGAATAGACGTAAAAGCCCTGCTCTTCTAACTTGGCCCTCCCTGGCTGAAAGGATTTTTCAATCAGAATACCAATGCCGGCAATCGTGGCATGGGCTTTTCGGATCAGGCGGATCGCGCCGGTTGCAGCTTCTCCATTTGCGAGGAAATCATCGATAATCAGTACATGGTCTTCTTCTGAAATCAGATGTCCTGCTAATGTCAGTTCATAGCTGGTACCTTTTGTATAAGACGTAACAATCGTCTGATACATATTTTCATTCAGTACTTTCGACGGCGATTTCTTTAATACTAAAAGCGGAACCTGCAATGCTGCTGCTGTCATGAGCGCTGGAGCAATGCCGGAGCTTTCGATCGTGGCGACTTTGGTAATGCCTTTATCCTTAAAATGCTCGGCAAAATCT
Organism: uncultured Eubacterium sp.; assembly: GCA_947385875.1. Taxonomy (GTDB): domain Bacteria; phylum Bacillota; class Clostridia; order Lachnospirales; family Lachnospiraceae; genus Eubacterium_J. Next base: position 2,565 of record CANDMV010000219.1, read on the forward strand.
TCCCCTATTAATTTCATTAATTCTGGTTCTACCTGATGGTTGATAAAGCTGTCTACTTTTAAAATGTTTTCATTGATGGCAATTCCATCAGCCAGTACTTTTTCCTGCAGTAATTTCATTTTATCCTCCTCATTGATGTGGTATTCAGACAAGTCCATATTTGCCTGAAAAGTTATTTCTTTCATAGCAGGGCATTTTACCCCGGTATTTACAATTTATACTGCTGTAATTATTCGTCCTGCGGAAACAATTCTTCATAGAATTGTTCGGTAATATAATCTAAAAAAGAATCTTCAAAGTCAGGGAACTGCTGATGAAGCATACGCTTTATAAAAAGGCTTCTTTGAAAATATTTATTTGTAAGGCTCTCGGAAGTGTCAAGATCCAGAGACAGGTCGACAGCTTTTGCCGAGTAATTATTTCGGAACCATTTTTTCGCGGATTCTATATCATCGATTTCCTTGACTACCTGTGTCTGAAGTTCGCCAAGCTGCATATAGGACCGGATTCCTATAACAAAAAATATGAGAAACATAATTCCCATTACAATTCCCATAAGGCCCTTCATATATGCTGCAAACTGCAGAGGAATGATTCCGGTTAAAGCAAGAATCAAAAAAAGAATACCAGCGACACCGACAAGCAGAAATGAGTAGGCAGTAGATTTCATGTCCTCGTATTTTGTACTTTTTTCTACATATGCATTGTTGCCGTCTGAAAGCGCCTGCAGATTTTCACGCCCATCTACCTGATTTAAAAGTCTGACATTTTCTTCCGCAGAAGACGCGTCTACTTCCATCGGCAGCGTTTTTACTAATGGACAACCGCATACTGCACATACTGTAATGCCGTCCCGGTATTCGGATTTACATTTTGGACACCACATAACTGTTCCTCCTAGTAATTCATCTTAATAGTTGCGGTTTCGTGCAATGATTGATATAATCATTCAGTACAGCCAAAAATATTATACCACATTTTTTAGTAAAATCTACGTAAAATTATATATTAATAAAAAAGAAAAGCAATAGGTGCAACAACATGAAACCAACCATGAAAATTACAATTCTAACCGTCGGCAGAGTTAAGGAAAAGTTTTATCAGGGAGCCGTTTTAGAATTTCAAAAACGGCTGAGCCGGTATGTCAAGTTAGAAATTATAGAAGTAGAAGATGAAAAAACGCCAGAAGAAGCAGCAGAAAATGAGAAAAATCAAATCAAAATGAAAGAAGGAAAGCGTTTGATGAAGCATATTTCAAAAGATGCTTATGTTATATCGCTTGCGATTGAAGGGAAGATGCTTGATTCTGTCGAACTTTCTAAAAAAATTTGTCTGCTCGGAGTCAACGGGAAAAATCATATTATATTTATAATAGGAGGGTCTCTTGGGCTGTCGAATGAAATCCTAAACCAATCAGATCTGCTCTTAAGCTTTTCTAAAATGACTTTTCCTCATCAGCTGATGCGTGTGATTTTACTGGAACAGATTTATAGGAGCTGTAGAATCATACATCATGAACCTTACCATAAGTAGTACTGAAGCTGTTAAAAATCAAAAGTCTTTTCTGAAAATTTACCTGAAAATTGGAAATTAGGGAGAAATTTATGAATTATTGGAAAAAAGGAAATAAAGAATACAGACAAACTGATTGACAGACAGAATATGATGTGCTGCTATACGGATGAAAACCAACTTAACAGGGATTTTGTCTTTTGTATTAAAAATTTATCAATATAGTAACGACTTGTTAGTTACTTTTCACACCCTGACCAGACACCCGCTGTCTGGTCAGGGCCAAAGAATACGGCTTGCCAAGCATCCGGCCCTTCGCCAGGGGCGAACTTCCAATGGGCCGGATGCTGGTACTTTTTACAGCACAGCCGCTTTCTGGCTGAGGTGTGCAAAGTAATGAACTGTTACCGGAAGACATCATATTTTTATGGATAGTCTTTACACTCCCTTTAATATCGAGTATAATGTATTTATACATAGAAGTCCAATGTGTATTATGAAAATTCCATATAGAAAGGGGCGAACGGCATATGAAGACATTTATAACAGCAGAAATAGGGATTAATCATAATGGTCAGTTAGATCTTGCAAAAAGGCTGATTGATGCAGCCGCTATGGCAGGATGTAATGCAGTTAAGTTCCGTAAGAAGACAGTGAATCAGTCAGACGATCCATACGATCAGAACAAGCCGGAAGAATCGCCAGGGGAGAATACACAGTATGATGAGAAATCACTCGAATTCGGCAAGGCAGAATTTGATGAAATTGATGCATACTGCAGGGAGAAAAATGTTGCATGGTATTCATCTGCATACGATGTAGAGTCACAGCTGTTCCTGCGGCAGTATAACTTGAAATACAACAAGATTGCATCTGCTATGCTGACCAATGATGCAGTGCTTGAAACAGCAGCAGAAGAAAAACGCTATACATTTATAGCGACAGGCATGAGCACCTATGAAGAGATTGACCATGTGGTAGAAATATTCCGCAGCCACAGCTGTCCGTTCGAGCTTATGCATTGTAACAGTACGTATCCTATGGTGAGCATTGATGCAAACCTGAGATTGATTCAAAAATTAAAAGAACGTTATCAGTGTCCGGTCGGATACAGCGGTCATGAGATCGGTACGTTAGTCAGTACCTGTGCCGTAGCTATGGGTGCAACCTCGGTAGAACGTCACATTACACTGAATAAGATGATGCCCGGCAGAGAACAGAGAGCGTCCATTGAGCCTGTGGAATTATGGAAACTGGTCAAAGACATCCGTGAGACGGAGCTGATTATGGGAAGCGGAGAAAAAATATTGTCTGAAGCAGAGCTTCAGCTTAGAAAAAAAATCAGAGGAGACAAATAGAAGGGTTTCTCTTGTATTTAACTTAATATGCGATAATCTGTAGGAAAGAACAGGGATTAGAGCTGGTTCTAATCCCTTGTTTGAGTGTAACATAACTGAAAGGAGAATGGCCATATGGCAAGACGCGATAAGATCAACTATTACCTTGATCTGGCAGACGTAGTTTCCAAACGCTGCACCTGTCTGCGCAGGCATTATGGCGCGGTCATCGTAAAAAATGATGAAGTGATCTCCACTGGATATGTCGGCGCGCCGAGAGGGCGTAAGAACTGTACAGACCTAGGCTACTGCCTTCGTCAGAAGATGAACATACCCAGAGGTGAACGATATGAATTATGCCGCAGCGTTCATGCAGAGGCAAATGCGATTATCAGCGCCGAGCGTGAGAAAATGATCGGCGCTACCATGTATTTATCCGGACGGGAAGCGGATACCGGAGAATATATCATGAATTCAAACAGCTGTTCTATGTGCAAACGGCTGATTATCAATGCAGGCATCAGCAGTGTATTTATCCGCGATACAGATGATGAATACCGTGAAATTGATGTGAATGACTGGATCGAACATGATGAATCGCTGGATGGTTCATTCGGATATTAAAAAAACGGAGCAGAAGTAATAAATTTTCACACATAC
>CANDMV010000220.1 GCA_947385875.1 uncultured Eubacterium sp.
GAATATTCTATCTGTAACAGCTGTATCCAGTCAGCGATTCCAACATTTTAGTGTTTTAGATCTGCTATATCCTGCATACATTTTGCTTAGTGCGGTATCCTCTTATTCAATCAAGAAATTATACTTGACAGCAAATTTCAGCGGCGTGCAGTATAAGATCCCAACTGCCCATAAATCACTCTCATCCGTTTCTGTACCTCCTCCGTACTGTATCCTGCGATCGCTTCCTGATTATACCGCCCGCAGACGTCTCGCTCCGATGAATGATCCGCAAAATACAAAATCGCATCCTTCAGCCGCCCAAGATCTGAAACGGGGAATTTTATCCCGCCCCGTCGATCAATCAGCTCCCTGTTCCCGCGAATATCAGATACCACGCACGGCATTCCTGCCGCCATTGCCTCCATAAGCGCAGCCGGCATTCCTTCCTGCAGAGACGGAAAGACAAAGATGTCCGCACTCCGGTACAGTCCAACTACATCCTGCAAAAATCCCGGCATAATGACTCTGTCAGCGATGCCGAGCTTCTTCGCCTGCCGCTTCAACTCCTCCCGCAGCTTCCCCTGCCCGCAGATTAAATAATATAGATTCGTCCTTCCAGCTGCTGCCAGCGCGGCAATCACAGCCTGATGGTTCTTCCGCCTGCTCAGCTCACCGACTGACAAAAAGAGCACGGCATCCTCAGGAATTCCATATCTGGCACGGATTTTTTTCCGTTCCTTATCAAGCAGCGCCTGTGCTTCCGCCCCCGACGGTTTTCGGAACTTTGCAGTATCAATACCGATGCCCGGAATAAAATATACTTTCCCCGCCTTCATGCTCCGCTTTGCAAGCTGATAATCCTCTCTGTTAATCGTCACCAGCACATCTGTCCAATAGGACAGCAGCTTCTCCACAGGATAATATAACAGCCAGTTTATCAATGGAGCTCCCTTATAAAAATGAAAACCGTGAGCTGTATAAATAACCGCAATCCTTCTCTGATGAGCAGTCAGCCTGGCCAGCACCCCTCCGGCCGGCGAATGGCAGTGGATCCATGCAAAATGATACTGCTTTGTCAGATTCCACAGCTGTCTGTATGCACGGAACCACTGAATCGGCGGATATAGATTTCTCGGACAGTCCCATTGGTGCTGCCGGACTCCCAGCTGACGCAGCGTAGATTTTAACTCCCGAATCCTCTTGGCATCGCATGTATTGCCTTCTACAAAATTACATGCGACATGCACCTGATAGCCTTCTTCCTGAAGCAGGCGAATATTCGGCATATTGAACTGATCGATCATAGATGCTACCGATGCCAACATTAATACTTTCTTTTTCATATTTTTTCATCCAATCTTAAAAAAACTATTGCGCACTATACACATGAACGGTGAAATTTTCCATATGGCTTTAGGAAATTCCCATGCGTATCTTCTATAAATATAAATCATAACGCTCTATTTCCTTTGCGGTCAATATGGTTACTGCTCATTATATCATATTTTTACTGGGTTATGGGAAAAAATTGTAACAGTTCAGATAGGGTGTTACATATTGGCTGGCCGGACGCTAGAGCGTGTTTGAAAAATGCTTTCCGTGAGATGTGCTTCACACTTTGTGGAGAATTTATCCCAAATTTATGAGGCATAGCGGGCTATGTTGATTAAATTTGGGATGAATGATCCGCAAAGTGGGGAGTGCAGATCGCGGGAATGATTTTTCAAACACGCTCTAGGAGAGGGAATCCGCCCGGTCTGCCTGCGTCCGTTCCAGAATGCAAGAAGCCCTGAGCATTCTGCACTTACGCTGTGGCACCGTACGGTCGCGGCACCTAGTCCGCCCTGACTGAATGTCAGCAGCTAAAGGTGCCGCTGCGGCTTCGCCGCCTGTTTGCCGGGCAGAATACCAAGAGCCTCTAGCATTCATTCCTTAATGCTTTACTTCTCATTTTACTTAATGGGATTTCTATAGATTAGATTTGGAACGCTATTTGGATTTTGATGAATCGGCAGAATTTTGTTTTAATTTAAAAAGCTTTACATATTCGTTAAGGCGTTTCAAGATATTCTCTTCATATGGATTCATATTAAAATTCACAATAATACCATTTCCACTAATGCTATAACAGGGCGTTAATCGCCCTGTGGTGTTAATCTATGATGTCACTCATATTTCTCCTTAATGGCAAAAAAAGAGAGCATATAGATTTCAATTTCTATATGCTCTAACACTGTTATTATAATTAATTTTGATTGATATGATTGATTACGCCAACTGCATGACCTCGGCTTTAAGTTCCTTTAATTCACCCATTGATAAAGATGGTACATAGCGTGCAATCTTTTCAAGAGGCATTTCTCCATCTTTAATCATTCTTTCTGCTGTTGCTCTGTCTGCTTCATAAGCAGCAGTATTTGCAGCATCTTTTAAGTATGTTTTCATTATCTGCTCATTATCAAATAAACTCATCATAATCGTTACCACCTCCACCTCTCTGCTCATCAGATATTCTTTTAAGATATTCCTGTCCTTACAAATGCGGATTGTTTCTTTCACTGTCTGCTCTGTCATACCATACAGTTTTCTCTGTTCATCAAAGACTTTACAGAAAATAATATATTGATTGATAATGTCCTCTGTGTCACTCTCATAGATGACCTTTGCCCTTACCTCAATATCAATATCTGCACCGTCAAAAAATTCTTTGGACAATAATAATATATCGGGTTTTCTGCCTTTATTTCCTGTGAAAATGATATATAATTCCGGTTTGGGCATTTTTACTTTTCTGCTCTTATATAGGCTCTGGCTTGTTCGCTCAAAATATTCATGGCAGCTTTGCGCCAGATATAACAGCATTCTGATTAAAATATTTACCGTCCATGAAGCCTGAGCCTCCAAAAGTAAAAGCAGCCTGCTGCTGCCTGCCATGATACCCAGATCATTATATAAATTGTCTGTAAGCACGTTATCTATTGTGATAATATCCAGTGTATCTTCTGTTACGTCTGTATCCTCTGGATGTAATGTTTTATAAAGTTTCAGCAAATTCTTTTTATCTTGAAAAAGGTCTAAAAACACACTATTTTTAACGGTACGCTTTGCCTTAACTTCATTCGTCTGTTTTGTATCATGTAACACCTTATCACCCCGATTCCTAAAAAACTATAGCAAAAGATACGGTATATCCCACTCCTGCCACACGTCAATTATACAAAAAAGCCACGTCTTTACAACAAAATTCATATTAAATTTGTTCCGCCATCCATTTCGTCCTGCTTTGTTACTGTTTATCAGGGAAATTTTCATCATTCAGGATTTTTTCAGATTTGTGCTGTGATTCAAAAGCTCCGCTCTTAGTGTATCTTCCCCTAAAACCTTTTTAATGATTGCCGTATCTTCCAGTGCGGAAGATCGGCACAACTGTTCAGCAGCTTACTTTACTTTGCAGTTTCCTATAGGCCTTAATAATCTAATAAAACCTTACACTTCTGGTTGCGGCTAGTTTGAAATTTTAATACTCAAGTTCTGAATGGTCAAGCCCAAAATTTTGTAATACAATTTTTGCTACTTTAATTTGATACTCAAGCTCTTTATTTTCACCTGTTTCATGTGCCTTAATTCTCAGTAAATTAACATATGTGATAATTGCAGCTTGTCTCTGCTCTTCTAATGTCATTTCCTGCACCATCCTTTCACCGCCTTTACAATTTATACAGATGCAGATTGTAACAATCATTATAGCGGATTTTATAAAAGGTGTAAAGACTTATTAAATTATCAAGGTCCTGTGGCGGTTAAAAGCTACAGAAAATTTCATAGCACATAACTAAATAATACCTCCTGCGCCATTCCAAAGGGTCTTCATTTTAATATCCCGGTCAAACTTCGCCTTATGTATTCATCCTTTTTGCGAACTTTTAAATTTAGCTTGATTTAACACCAATAATCATTTATAATTATTTTCATAAGGCATATGCGTAGAAATGAAGTCAGCTTGTTTAGAGCATTGATACGAACTACCATAACTATATCTAATACCATACGACAGTCGCAGAAATGAAGACAGCATGTTTAGTGCATTGAAACAGTTGTAATGGAATATCCTTCTATGTCCAACAGTTTTTAAATGAAGATAGTCCGCTTAGGGTATTGAAACAATTTATACATAATGTTATCATCGTCTTCGTAAACAGCAGAAATAAAAATAGTCCGTTTAGGGTCAGGGTATTGAAACACAGTGCAAGTCTCTGTTGTATAAATTCGACTAAAATGTAGAAATGAAACAACCCGTGCAAGATATTGAAACATCTCTGCGAGAGTCAATGTTGCAAGATTTTTATAATCGTAGAAATGAAGATAGCTCGTTTAGGACATTGGCACACTAAACCGTAAAAAATGGGGCATACCGGATCTCCCGATCCGGTATGCCCCATAAAATCCATTATTTCTGCTTCTGGCTTTCAAGCCATGCCATCTACCTGTCATGCTCTTATTTCTTCTTCTGCACGTACCAATATTTCTTCTATACTTAATTCATACTGTCAATAAAATACTGAAATCTTTCTGTACGCCTGCATTCTTCACGCTTCTCATGCTCTTCCTTCTTTCTGCGTGCTGCCCCGCTTTCATCTCTGCCTTCTTCCTTTCAATTCATCCATCTGCCAAGAACGTATTCTGCCATTATACAACGGCATACAAACAATCCTCCAGATTCATTGCAAAAGCAGCCTTCTTACCGCTTTTTCCAATATGACTTTTACTCCACAATTCTGCAGCTCATACTGCACTCTATACAAAGCATCTCCATATTTCCTGAACTTTTTCAGATACCTGTCCGGCGCGTCTATCATCTGGTTTATCATCCTCCATTCCAAAAACGTAAAATATTCCCGCGGCAGCTCCCCTTCCGCTCTCGCCCTTGCAAAATCCATGCTGTACCGCTTCATAAATTCTTCCTGATGCTCCCTGCCGATTCTCTCCAGATTATACTGATAGTTATGAAATCTCTTCCATGACCAGACAGGCAGATACCGTCTTTTCAGCTCCTCATTCTGCTCTAAAAATGCCCGCATGTCATCATATTCATCACAAATACTGTATACTTTCCTGCTGCTACGTACGGAAGAACCCGGATTATCCATACGATACATATAGTACGGTTCATCCAGAAAATAAACCCTCGCTGCAAGGCAAAGCGTCCGAAACCAGAACCCGTTATCCTGATACGAAGCCCCCGGCGTCTCATGATGGCGGATTTTATGCTTTCTTAAAAAATCCAGCTTATAGATTCCTGCCCACGTATGTATATCAGCCTTAAAAATTCCCATATCCTGCTTTGGATCAATCACTCTGCGGTAATATGACTTTTCTTTGGAAAGGGGATGGTATTGTGCCCTGAACTTCCGCCCTTCCCCTTCACTCCAAAAACGGTAAAAATCCGCTTTCATTATATCCAGATTCCATCTGACCGCAGTCTCATACAGCCGCCTATACATATCCGGCCTTACATAATCATCCGGCTCCACAATTCCGGCATATCTGCCTAGAGCCGCGTCCATCCCTATATTTACGGTATGCCCATATCCCGCGTTTTTCTTATCAATGACTCTGACTCTGCTGTCTGCAGCTGCATATTTTTTTAATATTTCCAGTGATCGGTCTGCTGATCCGTCGTTTACGCATATGATCTCTATCTCCTTCAGCGTCTGATGCATAAGGCTGCTTAAACATTTTTTTAGATAAGGCTCTGCATTATAGACCGGAACGATGACAGATACTTTTATCACTGCGGACACTTCCTTTCTTTTCAAAAACGGCTTTCATCATAATAAGCGTACAGCACCGTACCCTCAAACCCATATGCATGATGATGCCTGATACCCATATGATAATTTGGGGAAATTGACTGTACATACATCGGTATTTCCCATAAGTCTTCCAGCTTATGATACAGACAGACCGCTAATTTGGGATGCTGCTCTTTTAAAATCCCGCAGGCTCCCTTCAGCGCATTTAATTCTGCTCCTTCAATATCCATCTTAATAAAGGTAACCTTTTCCCCTGCAAGTATCTGGTCAA
>CANDMV010000221.1 GCA_947385875.1 uncultured Eubacterium sp.
CCGCAAAGTGGGGAGTGCAGATCGCGGGAATGATTTTTCAAACACGCTCTAGTCCGCTCAGTCCTATGCCGCCCGCCTCCAGACCCCTCCGGCTGTCCCGGCCACGTCCGCATAGCCAAAAAATACTGCATTTTCTTCTTAAGTTCGCGTCAATGCGGCACAGCCCTGACATCGTTTTTCAGATTGTAAGAAATATGTAAGATTCTGCCCCATACTTTTGTAAGGAGTTTCAGATAATATAGTGACAGGCCGAAAGGAGAGAGCAGTTCATGAAAAACGGAAATATACTCGTAGTAGATGATGACAGGGAAATTGTGAAGGCGATTGCCATTCTGTTGGAGCAGGAGGATTATCGGGTATTTAAGGCATATGACGGGATGCAGGCGCTGGAGATTCTGGCAGCAGAGCAGATTCAGCTGGTTGTGATGGATGTGATGATGCCAAAGCTCGACGGACTTTCTGCAGTCATGAAAATAAGGGAGCGGAAGAATATTCCTATTATTGTACTGAGTGCCAAGAGCGAGGAGACAGACAAAGTCTTAGGTCTTTCTATGGGAGCGGATGATTATGTCGCAAAGCCCTATCATCCGCAGGAGCTGGCAGCGAGGGTAAAAAGTCATCTGCGCCGTTATACCAGCCTTGGGGACATTCATGCATCTCAAGCTGCGGGAGAAATCAGAAACGGAAGGCTTGTATACAATATACAGGAGCATGTCTTATATGCTGACGGCGAGCCTGTCCGACTGACAGCAACGGAGACAAAGATCATCGATCTATTGATGCGTAATCCGGGCAGAATTTTTCCGGCAGAAGAAATCTACCGTCGTGTATGGAAAGAGGAGATTCTTGCGTCAGAAAATACGGTTATGGTGCATATCCGTCGTATTCGTGAAAAAATAGAGCTTAATCCAAAGGAGCCAGAATATTTAAAGGTGGTGTGGGGAATTGGATATAAGATCGAAAAAAAGGAAAACAATCATTAGCTTTGTCATTTTTTTCCTGAGTGTCAGCATGATGCTGGCAAATGGAGCATTGGTGCTAAAGAGAATGATGGCTGTCAGCAAGTGGAGGGAGTATGGATTTTCCCAGCTGTTTGAGCAGGATTTTCAAAAAACGAGAGAATTCAGACGATTTATTCAGGGGCGGCTGTCGGATTTTATCGCAATGGCATCTGAGGGAGAGATTGGCAGCTATTATGATCTGGATGGTTTTTACTGGGGAAATAACAGTACAACGGATATTACGAATTCAGTTCAGATCCAGACAAAGGACATCAGTTCTGAACAGCCAAAGACAGCGGATGTATCAGAAAGAGCATGGTATGATTCGAGCAAGACGAAGACAGAGTATGCGGCGGATGCGAAAGCATATCATGAATCTATCCGTGAGAATAAAAACCTGCTTTACCGCATCTATAACAGCAGCAGGCTGCTTTACTCCAATATGGATGGGATTGCGTGGAACAAAAGAGACCAGAAGCTTCCCGAAGGCTACAACTTTCTGATGATTTTTGATGGTAAGAAGGTGACAATTCAAAAAGACGGAAAGCAGCTGGATGTCTATGGCGATGGATATTATCGCAGCAGGGAGCAGTGGTATGTGCCGGGATATAAGAATTTTGCCTTAGATGAAAAGGCAGAAAAGATAGAGATTATCATGCTGGCAGCTGAGGACCCGGTCTATTATTCTTATGTCAAATATGGGCAGGGAGGTTATAGGCGTACCGAAAATCAATTATATCAGATCGCGAAGGAAGTCAGACAAAATCATAAGGAGCTGCTCCTTGGTATGATTGGACTGGCGGCAGGAATCCTGCTGTTTGCAGCTTCGTTTTTATTGAGGAAGGAAAAGAAAGCGGCAGATACCAAAATCGCGCAGTTTATGGGAAAAATATGGTTTGAAGTCAAGCTGGCTGCTCTGCTTCTATTCGTAGTGGTTCTGCATGGAATCGTTGGGCAGACAGAAACGGAGGTTATCTTTGGGGATGCTGCGGTAACCTATCAGGAGACGGAGGCTGTAGAATTCTCAGGTCTAAATCTAATAGAAGAAAGCGCTGAGAGTGTGGAAACCTCTGCATGGAAATTTAGCGGAGAATATTTTCTTAGCTGCTTGAAGGCAGTGGTCTTAGATCCGTTTTCACTGGTGATATGCTTTTGGCTGATTTATCTGTTAGTAATTGATCTGAGGAAAAACAGGAGATATTTTTTTGACGGTTTGATTCACCGGTTTGTGTGCCATGCCAGGACAGATGGATTAAAGCAGCCCTTTGCCGTACAGCAGACTCGTATGTTCGTGTTTTTGGCAGCTTTATGTATATTCTATGCGGCAGCAGTGCTGATTTTGGCGGTTTTTATATACAGATTCAGTGGTTTTGCTGAATTGATTTTAACAATGAGTGTATTAACGGTGCTGTTTTTGCTGGTTTTCTTGAGATTTCTTAAAAGGACAAAGCAGCAGTCTTTAGAGCTGGATCTTCTGGCAGATTATATTCAGGCGGTTCAGGGCGGCGATTATTCGGTATGGGGAAGAAGAGTGTCTGAGGATTCTTCACTAAAGCATCTGTTTGACAGCATTTCACAGATCAGGCAGGGAATGGAACATGCAATAGGAGAGCAGATTAAGAGTGAGCGCATGAAAGTGGAGCTGGTAGCGAATGTCTCTCATGACCTTAAGACGCCGTTGACTTCTATTATCGGTTATATTGCTTTTTTAAAGCAGGAAGAAAATCTGCCGGAGCATGTCAGGGATTATATCCGTATACTGGACGAAAAGGCGGAAAGGCTGAACTGCATTGTTCAGGATGTCTTTACAGTAAGCAAGGCAGCATCCGGACAGCTGCCGGTGGAATTAAAAGAACTGGATTTTGGGAAGCTGCTGCGCCAGACGCTTGCGGATATGGAAGAGCAGATTCAGGCGGCTCCGGTTACGATCAAGACTGAGATTGTATCAGAGAGGGTGCTGATTGTGGCAGATGGAAACCGCTTGTACAGAGTTTTTCAGAACCTGATTCAGAATGCACTCAAATATTCACTGGAAGGGTCACGCGTATTTATTGATCTTAGGCGTGCAGGAAAAAGTGCAGTGGCAAGCATTAAAAATATTTCCAGACAGGAGCTGCGTACGGGAGCTGACTTTACAGAAAGATTTGTGCGCGGAGATATGAGCCGTACAGACGCAGGAGCGGGACTTGGACTTTCGATCGCAAAGAGCTTTACGGAAGCGTGCGGCGGGGAATTTATGCTGGAGACGAATGCAGATTTATTTGTAGTCAAGGTAGTATTTCCGTGCAGGACGTAAGCTGTTGTCTGGATGAAATCAGCGAATTTTTTCTGAAATGGGAGGCGTAAAATCACCTAATAGATTTTGATGAACGAACTTGGCAGAGGCGGCAGAGAATATAAAATCTTTGCCGCCAACCTATATTTTGCTCCATACTTTTGTAACAGCAGTCTTAAGCTCAATTAATCCATGAATGATATAATTCATAATATCATATCCTTAACTCATATTTTGCAAAGTTGTTCAATGTCAATATTTTACCATACAAGCAAACACGATTCCATTAATAATTTCTTAATATTCGTTTAAACTTTGAGTGTTGATTTTTGCCTATTAACTATCTGCGCAAAAGCCCAGACAATCTTTTAAACCGTTAATTGTTACTTTTCACACCCCAGCCAGAAAGCGGCTGTGCTGTAAAAAGTAACGGCATCCGGCCCATTGGAAGTTCGCCCTTGGCGAAGGGCCGGATGCATGACAGGCCGGATTCTTTGGCCCTGACCAGACAGCGGGTGTCTGGTCAGGGTGCGAAAAGTAACCGTTACTTCACTGAAATGCAAAAAAATAGATAAACGGTATCTATATGTAAGATAATCTGCTATAATAACTTTATACATTATAGATCTTTTTAAGAAATTGACTGTGGTGCATCCAGATCAAAGCCGCATTGATGCTGACATGACAAAGCAGATCGAGGAGGTAATACGTATGACACAGGTAGCGGGATTATTGTTAGAGGAAGGAAGAGAAGAAGGAATTGAACAGGGGATCCATACCCTGATTGAGAGCCTTCGATCATTTTCGATACCGGATGAAGCAGTTATCGGGCAACTGGTAGAAAGATACGAGCTTACAAAAGATGAGGCAAGCGTATTTATAAGGCAGAAATAAGCTGACGGTACGCTTATACTAAATAAGCTGGCATGATAACGATAGTTAGCAGGGTGTGAATGTAAGATCTTATTTAGGAGTGAAATGTATGGAAAGAGTAACCTTTTTTATTAAAAGCAGCAATTTTGCATGGATCGATGGGAGAAGCGATGACCCGGATGACTTATGTTCACATGGAGAGGTCATAGTTCAAATCGGAGATGAGGAATTAGCATATTTCTGCTGTACCAGCGCGGCGGCGATGCGTATGCTGAGGACTTTGACACAGGATCATGAGATCATGGACAGCCTGTGTGGAGAACAGATGCTGCCATGCTGCGGTTTTGAAATGTATGCAGATGAGACTGGGCAGAACGTATTTATAAGTGGATGTCCCAATGGGGTTGACTTTGCTGTTCATCATCAGGATGGTGATCTGATTCTTACAACAGAGGACGGAAAAAAATTCGCTGTTTCGATGGAGGATTATCGAAGAGAAGTATTAAAGTTTGCGCATCAGGTAGAGTCATTTTATACTCAGTGTTCTATAAAAAACCAGAGTCAGGACGAGTATGCGTGGAATGGATATCAAGCGTTCTGGAATGAATGGAAACGAAGAATGGAAGCGGAAAATGAGTATAAATGATATGGCCTGCTGTTTTAGAAGTAATGAAAGCGGCGAATAGAAAATGAAAGGGGTGAATAGAAAATGAAAGCGGCGAATAGAAAATGAAAGGGGTGAATAGAAAATGAAAGCAGTGAATAGAAAATGAAAGCGGTGAATAGAAGCAGAATTAGTATAAATAAAAGATCTATTAAGAAATGAATAACGAGTAGCAGAGCAAGCTGAGCATGAACGAAAGAAGGTGTCTGCCATCATTTTTTTAAGCAGTTTTTTATTCTCAGATAAAAAAGTAAGTGACCCCAATATATATCCCTATAATGTGTTTTCCTCCAAATATGAAAAATTACTACTGTTTGCTCCGATAACTATATTATATGGCAGTAATGCATCCGGGAAATCTACGATGCTGAATATTATAGCAAATAAGCTGAACCTGCAAGGTTTTGAGTATGCAAATCAGCTTGGCAGTGTCAGCTATTTTGGAAAGTTTGTAGACGAATGCAGCTATACATTAGGCGATGATGAGGAGGGGAATCAGTTTGACAGGGTGCCTGTAAAGAGCAGGTATATAAAAAGCGAAGATATTTTATACGAGATTAAAAAAATACAGCAGGAGCAGATTCTGGCAGACGGATATGTATATGAGCATGTCCGCAGGGGAATGCCGAGAGAACAAAGAGAAGCGCTTCGTAATTCCTATCAGATGAAAAAGCAGATGGAATGTATCATATTTTCTCAGGAAAAATATTCGAATGGGGAGACGACCATGCAGCTTCTGGATGATTATATAGAGCCGGATGCATTATATCTATTAGACGAACCAGAAGTGTCGCTGTCGCCGGAAAATCAGACAAAGCTGGCAGAAAGCCTGAATCGGTCGGCAAGATTTTTAGGATGCCAGTTTATCATATCAACACATTCACCGTTTATGCTTGGGACGCTGAATGCGAAAATATATAATCTTGATTCCAAAGAGATGGAAGAAGCTAAATGGACAGAGTTGGAAAACGTAAAGTATTTTTTTGAATTTTTTGAAAAGCATCGAAAAGATTTTTTACCATATACCCGCGATTAATAAAGCTTGTCAATGAAATCTGACTTACGAGCATTACTATACTAGAGCGTGTTTGAAAAATCATTCCCGCGATCTGCACTCCCCACTTTGCGGATAATTCATCCCCAATTTAATCAACATAGCCCGCTATGCCTCATAAATTTGGGATAA
>CANDMV010000222.1 GCA_947385875.1 uncultured Eubacterium sp.
TATTGGACTATATAAGATTTTCAAAAAAACATGGTGTTAAATCCCAAAGACGGGGATGCGTAGGCATTATTTTTTTGAATGATTTTTTGCAAAAACAAGGCATCCCTATATCAGCAGGACTTAACCCATTAAATCTTTTGACAGTCGGAAGTCTTGGTACAAGCGGCCTTGCACTTATTTATGGAATTTTATTTTATAGTTTGTTGTAGGAATTGCCAAAATTAAAAAAATCGTTCAAAAAGGGTAGACAAACACAAAAAAAGCTCGTATAATTCTACTTACAAAACACATATAAAAAGGGGTGATTTCATTGGAAGTTTTATCATTGTCTGCCTGCT
Organism: uncultured Eubacterium sp.; assembly: GCA_947385875.1. Lineage (GTDB taxonomy): Bacteria > Bacillota > Clostridia > Lachnospirales > Lachnospiraceae > Eubacterium_J. The sequence goes on from CANDMV010000222.1 coordinate 339, forward strand.
GTGCTTATTAGCAAAAGCAGCATGGGTAGACATACATTCAAGTAAAATCAGTAACCGGCTGATTGGACTTGGTTTATTTTTAGGCTATATACGCAATCTTACCGTATATGGCTGGGATGGAAGTTTTCATTTCTTAATACAAATTTCTATACCGGTTCTAATATTTTATCTATTATTCCTCATGCATGCGCTCGGCGCAGGCGACATTAAATTGTTTTCCGTAATCAGCAGTTGTATTGGACTAGGAGGCTTACTAAAGACTATTATTTATTCTTTTCTTGTAGGTGCAGTATTTTCTTTGATTATTATCATCCGAAATAAGAACCTATATAGCCGCATAGCTTATTTTTCTTCTTATATCAAAACAACTCTATACACGAAATCCATAACAAAATACGATTATGAATCAGATGGAAAACAAAACTATATCCATTTTTCAGTTGCAATTTTTATAGGTTTTATCATTTACTTAGGAGGAGGTTGATCGTTGAAATTAAAGTTAGCAGTAATAGGAGAGACTATTTATGCAGACAGACTTACAGAATGCATTCAAAAACATGCGCCTGAATACCTAAAAGTTTCAAATTGTAAGCCCTCTAATGGTCTTCCTGAATTTTTAGAAAAACTGCAGCCAGATATTCTGTTATATGAACAAAACGCCGCAAGTCCAGAAGCATTGCCAGAAAATACTGTAAATATATTACTTACACCTGAAAAAGTTTCAGATACAAGTAATCACCCTGTGATTTTTCAATATCAACAAGGCGCTGAAATATTAAGACAAGCTTTTCAAATTTACGCAAAATCTGATAAGAAAAATCTAATTTGTTGGTGTAATACACAAAAGCTAGAAATGACAGCATTTTTTTCACCCGGCGGATATGAATACCAGCTTCCATTTTCTATATCATATGCATCATTACATGGAGTGCACAACAAGGTACTGTACTTAAATTTAGCTGAATTTACTGGAATGATTTCTCTGCTTCAGGATACCGAAGGAGAAGATTTCAGTGATCTGATCTATGGAATCCGTCAGAAGAAAGAACGTTTTGCACTATGTCTGCAAAGCGTACTGCACCATACGGATAACTTTGATTACATTCAGCCTCCTGCCAATCCGCAAGACCTGCATGACATAAAAAAAGAAGACCTGACTTGTTTGTTATCTCTGCTTCAGGAACAGACAGAATACACACTGTTAGTATGGAACTGCGGAACATGGAATCAGGCTATAGAACAAATCATGATGAACTGCAGCAGAGTATTTTGTTTTGTTAAGGAAAGCACCTTTGGAAAATTTCGAAAAAAAGAATTTCAGCTTTTTCTGGATAAGGAAATCAGAAAAAGTCTAAAAGACAAAATACATTATGTCAGCCCGCAAACTGTAAATAACAGTTTCACATCTGGTGCAGACCTATTGTCGCAGATCCAATGCGGAGAATTCGCAGACCAAGTTCAGATACTGACAAGTCCAGACACTCAGCCTGAGCAATAGCTAGTTCTCATCATTCAAAAAATCTATTGCCAATCAAGCTACGGATATCTGACTTTTAATTTCCGCATTAAGAAAGGATGACTATGACACAAGAAATGGAACAGCTGCGCCACCGTATTTTAACTAAACTGGATATGACCAGAGAAACCGGAGACGAAGAGCTAGAAGAACTGATCTATAATGAGGTCGGCAGCTACAGCAGAAACAATGGACTATCACTGAAACATAGAGAAAAGTTTCAGAAAGAAATATACCATTCTCTACGTAAATTAGATGCATTACAAGAACTGCTCGATAATCCTAACGTCACAGAAATTATGGTGAATGGGCCGGATCATATTTTCTATGAAATGGACGGCCATGTCCTCCAATGGGACAGATCATTTTACTCTAAAGAAAAACTAGAAGATGTCATTCAGCAGATTGTCGCATCTGGAAATAAAATCGTAAACGAAGCCAATCCCATCGTAGATACCAGATTAAAAGACGGATCCCGTGTAAATATTGTTCTATCTCCTATCGCAGTAGACGGATCCGTGATTACAATTCGAAAGTTTCCTGAACATCCTATGAAAATGAATCAGCTGATACAATATGGGGCTATTTCTAAAGAAGCAGCGGACTTCCTGAAAACTCTCGTCTATTCAGGATATAATATTTTTGTATCCGGTGGAACCGGTGCAGGAAAAACAACATTTCTAAACGCATTATCTGAATTCATTCCAACGGAAGAACGGCTTATAACAATCGAAGATTCCGCAGAGCTGCAAATCTCATCCATACCAAACCTCATTCGTCTGGAAACAAGAACTGCTAATATGGAAGGAGTACGAGAGATTACAATCAGAGACCTGATACGCACGTCTTTGCGCATGCGGCCGGATCGTATTATCGTGGGCGAATGCAGAGGAGCAGAAACGTTGGATATGTTACAAGCCATGAATACCGGACACGACGGCAGCCTAAGTACCGGACATGCAAATTCCAGCAAAGATATGCTCAAACGCCTGGAGACAATGGTTCTTATGGGAATGGAGCTTCCAATTCCAGCGATCCGCAGCCAGATTGCTTCCGGCATTGATCTTCTTGTTCATTTAGGCAGACTGCGGGATCGATCCAGAAAAGTATTATGTATAGATGAAATCGATGGTATAAAAGACGGAGAAATTCAGCTGCATTCCATTTATCAGTTTGTAGAACAGAATCAGGATCATTCAAATGAAAAAGTGATCGGGATATGGCAGAAATCTGGTATTCTAAAAAATACAGCAAAACTTAGGGAGGCAGGATTACATTGAAAGATCTTTTTATTAAACACATAAAGAACCAGCTTAAAATGAAGTCTAAAATTCCTCAGCAGGAATACATTGCATTAGATTATCGGCAGTATTCATTCTTATGGAAGGAGCGTATACGTATGCTAGCTGAATATGCGGTATTAAGCGGCAGTTTTGCTTATTTATTCTATCGATCATGGGTGATAATGGCAGCACTTTGGTTATTCTATCCCTTTTACCGCAAACGCAAGAAAAACCAGATGATTAAAAAACGTCAGGATATTTTATGCCGTGAATTCAAGGATAGCATCCAATGTGCAGCAGCATCTATGGCTGCAGGATATTCCATAGAAAACGCTTTCCGCGAAGCTTATGCAGAGATGCGGCTGCAGTATGGCCCAGATTCACTAATGACTGAAGAGCTGCGTTATATGAATAGCTGTCTGTCACTGAATATTCCTCTAGAGAAGCTGCTTTATGATTTTGCAAATCGCAGCGGCTTAGAGGATGTACGAAGCTTTTGTGAAGTATTCGTTTTTGCTAAACGCAGCGGCGGAGACTTTATTCAAATCATCCGCTTAACTGCTGCTCGAATTTCAGAAAAAAATGAACTTATGGAAGCAATTCAGACAGAAATTTCAGGGAAACGAATGGAGCAGAAAGTCATGAACTTGATGCCAATATTTATCCTTTTGTATGTAGATGTTACTTTTGGAGGTTATTTAGATGTTCTATATCATAATATACTTGGAATTCTTGTAATGACTGCCTGTCTGACTGTCTATTTAGCAGCATATCTGTTATCAGAAAAAATTATGGCAATCCATATATAGTTTAATTTATATATACTGACGAGCAGGTATATTTGAGAATAGTGCCGACCCATGAGCGTCAATGCCTAAAACTATCTGAAAGATTTCATAGCTCGTGAGTATATACTTGGAGCAGATAAATTTGTTAGTATCACCGATTCACAAGCGTCATGCCCGAAGGTATATGAAAAATTTTATTGCTCACAAAAAATTTTAAGCTGGTTAATAGAGTTTTATAGGAAGGATTGAAACATGACAGGAAAAATAATATGTCTGCTGGTAATCATTATAAGTGTTCTTGCCCTGCTTTATCTATATATCAAAGATAAGGGAAAAAATAAGAAAGATGCTGCAAAAGTATTGGCCATGTCTGGATTTCTAGGCTTTGTGATATGTATTACTGAAAATACAAATCAAATACTGACAACAGACGGCAGATTATTAAGAAATGAAGCTGGCGAAGACGCTGACAGTAAGGAGCTTACATTAAACGTAGATGGCATCCTAAAGGATTATCAATATACTGTAGAAGTGGAAGCGCAGAGACTGCAGGGTGATGAACTAGAACTACTTTTTACTAAAGCAGCCAAAGAAGCTGAACAAGCATTTTTAGGAGAAAATATGTCTTTAGACTGTATTGATCGAAATGTTTCTCTGCCAAAAAATCTACTAGATGGACAAATCCGTGCATCATGGCAGTTTGATCCAGAAGGATTATTTGATACAGATGGTGAATTATCTACAGACCACTTGGATGAAAACGGCACTTTAGTCATGATTGCGCTGAAAATGACTTATTATGAAGAAGTCCGCGAACACTCTTTTGGATGTATGGTATTTCCCAGAAAACTAGATCACGTTGAACAATTATTGTCAGACCTGCAGGATTATTTTACGCAAGAACAGGAAGAAAGCAAAGATCAACAGTATCTGCATCTACCACTTCAATTAAATGGCAATCAACTTCATTGGTCTGCAAAATCTGAAAAAACATATCAGATTATTTTAATGTTAGGACTAGCTGCTGCAGTAATTGTATACATACAACAAGGCATTACTGACCAAAAACAAGAACAAAATCGTAAGGAACAACTTCTTAGACAGTACCCGGATATGGTAAGCAAAATTTCTCTGCTTCTAGGTGCAGGCATGACTTTAAGCGGTGCATGGGAACGAATTGTTTTAAATTACCAGCGGCAATTAGAACAGCAGCAGTCAGAACCTATCGAAGTTTATGAACAAATGCTGCTTTCATATCGGGAAATGCAGGATGGAATGGGTGAATTAAAGGTTTATGAACGATTTGGAGAACGATGCGGCACTCCACAATATCGGAAACTATCTATGTTAATCATACAAAATCTGAGAAAGGGTTCCGCCGGTCTACGCCAAATTTTAGAAAAAGAAGTGACCGATGCATTCGCGCTCAGAAAAAACCATGCAAAAAAAGCAGGAGAAGAAGCAAGTACTAAAATCTTACTTCCTATGATGCTGATGCTGTGTATCGTTATGGTCATTATTTTGGTACCAGCATTTCTAACATTTAAAATGTAATATAGATTAGAAACATGTAATCATTCTGCTGCCAAGGATATGAACAGTAGTGTAATAATATAAGCAGCTCTTCAATCTATGCTGTTTCTATCATAACATCAATCTAATAAATTATTAAGTCATAAAAGCAGCTCTTCAATCTATGCTGTTTATGTCGAATCATCAATGTAGTAAATCATATAAGCAGCTCTTCAATCTATGCTGTTTATGTCGAATCATCAATGTAGTAAATCATATAAGCAGCTTTTCAATCTATGCTGTTTCTATCAAAAATCTGTATAAGAAATCAATAAATCATGTAAGCAGCTCTTCAATCTATGCTGTTTACGTCGAAGTAGGGAGGATAAATATGTATACATTTATAAATTTTTTAGATGAAGAAGATGGTATCGGTGTTGTTGAACTTATTTTAATCTTAGTTGATATACTTACTATATGATAGGGGTGTATATAATGTAATTAAAGGGGGGATAAGT
>CANDMV010000223.1 GCA_947385875.1 uncultured Eubacterium sp.
TTTTTACCGGATTCATGATTGTTGTTCCTGCTCCAATATAGCAGTTGTTGCCGATATATATTGGGATTGATTTAAATGACAGTTATGCCATGGTCAGCTTTGCAACAACGATGCACCGCGAACCGGAGACGGTCAGCTCTGTGGCAGGCAGCGAGATGTTTCAGATTCCACTGGCAGTCTGCATGGCATCATCGTCCGGCCAGTGGGTATACGGTGATGAAGCAATCCGATTTGAAAAGGCGGATCTGGGACGCTGCGAGACAAATCTGCTTTCGCGGTCACTGGAGCGGGATTTTACAATTATTGAGAACCAGACGTACGAAGTACGGATGCTGCTTGCCATATTTTTAAAGAAGATTCTGCTGCTGGCGGGAAAGCTGGGGCCGAAAATAGAAATTGGAAAAGTCGTGTTTGCATTTTCAAAATTAAATGATAAATTAATGTCCCTGATGGAATATGTGTTTGAGCAGCTTCCGGTTGTACGAAGTAAAATTACAGTGATGGATTATATGGAGAGCTTTTACTATTACGCACTGAATCAAAGGGACGGGCTGGCGACGCATGATGTAGTCATGTTTTTGTATTTTGGAAAGAATATGATCTGCTGGTATCTTGCCAGAGGGAAACAGTCCAAGCCGCAGCTGGTTGAGATTCAGGAAAAGGACTGCGGATACCTGACAGAAAATAAAGATTTTGATTTTTCCAAGATCATACCGAAGATTTTTGAAAAAAAGATCATTTCTTCGATTTATCTGGTAGGAGACGGGTTCGAGGGCGACTGGATGAAGCATTCGCTTCGGATCTTATGTCAGGGAAGGCGGGCGTTTCTCGGCAAAAATCTGTTTTCCAAGGGAGCCTGTTATGCCGCGGAAGTACACGCAGGGCTGATTCCGTGGAATTATGCGTACATGGGAGAAAACGAGATGAAGTTTAATATCAGCCTGAAGGTGCGCAAAAATAATGAGATGGCATTTCATACGTTGATTTCTGCCGGAGATAACTTATATGAAGCGGAGAGTACGTGCGAAGTGATTCTGGACGGGCCGGGTGAAATAGACTTTTGGATTCAAAAGCCTAACAGCAGGGAGGCAAAGATCGAGACGCTGGAGCTGACCAACCTGCCTTCACGTCCGAAAAAGGCTACGAGGCTGCGGATTCAGGCAAAGCCTGTGACTGACCGTTCTGTGAGGATACGGATACGTGATCTGGGGCTTGGAGAGTTTTTTAAGGCAAGTGATATGGTGTGGGAGTATATTATGAAGAGCAGTTAGGGGACATTTGAGATGAGTGATCTGGAGTATTTAACAGCAGTAGAGGAAATGGCAGATGCAATACACAATATTTTGCATACAACAATAAGAACGGTATATCCAAAGTATTATCCGAAAGAAGTAGTGGAGTTCTTCTGTCAGCTTCATAGCAGGGAGCATATCTTAGAGGGGATAGCTTCTGGAAATATGGGAGTATTATTGGTCGATAGAGATGACAGAGATGACAGAGATGATAGAGGTCTTATTGTCGGTACAGGCTGTTATGACGGCAATCATATTACAGGAGTGTATGTGCTGCCGGATTATCAGAAACAAGGCTGTGGTTCAAGGATTATGGATTGCCTGGAGACGGCAATCTTAAAAAAATATGATACAGTTCTTCTGGATGCTTCGCTTTCAGCAGTGTGTTTATATGAGCATAGAGGGTATCAGACAGTAGGGCATGGAATGATTGAATTACAAGATGATGTTAAGTTGGTTTATGAAATTATGGAAAAAAAGCTGAAAGCTGATTAAATTCCATTTGAGAGGGCAAATGATATAACTTTAAAAGTATACCTTTCATAGTACTGATGGCAGGAGGATAGAGGATAAATGGGGGAGCTGATATTCTGCAGCTTTAAACGTGCTGCAAAGCCTTATTATCTGGAAAGCGCAAAACAAAATATCTATTCGATTGAAGAACTGTGTTATTTTCTGCAGGATAATATTTATCTTCTGGACGAAAATATTATGACGGCGGAGTTCTGCGACTGGCTGGAGACAGAGCTGGAGGCCGTGCAGCTGGCTGGTAAGCTGCGCAGTCTGATGGCGGGACAGAAGGGCTTTCGTGTATTCTGTATGCAGATTATTACGGATTCTGGATATTTTTCCAGAAATGAGATGCAGTTTCTGGGAATGAAGCTGCAGAAGATGGACCACCAGTCGAATTACGAGAACCGCAAGATTAAAGCAGATCAGCTGATGGAGCGGAAAATGTATCTGGCGGCAATATCAGAATACCGTAATCTGCTGCTGAGTGCGACAAACAGCCCTTCCGATCTTCGGGTCAGTGGCGATATCTGGCATAATATGGGTACGGCTTATGCGAAGATGTTCTGCTTTGAGCGGGCAGTCAGCTGCTATGAAAAGGCGTATGAGCTGAGCCACAGGGTGGATTCGCTAAAAGCGGCATCTCAGGCGGTTTGTTTTTTAGAAGATTCGGAGCGTGTGCAGTGGTTTTTGCAGCGCAATCATATACGTCCAGAGCAGTTCGCTGCGATGAAGAAAAACCTTAGTGAACTAGGGCAGATGACAGAAGTTTCATCAGAATTTGAAAATATACTTCGGCTGGAGCGCCTGACGCATGTCTCGCAGATTCAGGCAAAAAGTGAAATCAGCCGTCAGATTGACCAGTGGAAGGATGAATATATAGGATATAAAGGGTGAATCCAGACTTTAGTACTGACTGATTTGCATCAGTGCAAGGCAAAATTTTAGAACGCATCGACTAGAAATTTTAACGCAGCAATGGCGTGAATCAGTCGTCAGTACTAAAGTCTAATGTCTGTCTGGATGGAGCACTGGCAGGAAGTTTCATAGGTTAGGATAATAGAGGTGATATTGTGGGATTTTTTAAGAGAAGAAAAGATAAGAAAATGCTTCAGAAGGTCTTGGATGACGTACAGTCATCGGAGACTCTGGAGCAGATGGCGGAAAAAAGCACGGGCAGTCTGCTTATGGACCGATGCGAACAGGTCATGGAAAATGCCAGAGAGATTGAGGATGGAAAGAGCGAGTACTATATTATTACATCTTATTTAAATGATATAGAATTAATCGAAAATCTGCCGCCGGACCAGGCGGATGAAATAAAAAAGGCGGCAGAATATGTATCAAAGCTGAATCAGGCAAGAGATCAGTTTTTAAACACGACGAAGAGAATATCGGACGCGCAGTTTCAGATGATACAGCGGATGGAGGATGAGATTCCTGATGCTGTAAGAAACCTGCGCGCGAATGAAGAATATCAGTCAACGGTAAAGCGGGATATGCAGTATCTGGAAGGGGAGAAGCAGGAGTGGGAGATTTTAAAAAAAGAGCGCAGAAAGCAGCGCCGGACACTCCGCAAAACTTCTTTTCTGCTGTTATTTGCAGTAGCGACGGCTGCAGTGCTCTGGCTGATTTTATCTTATGGATTTGAATATGATACACGCATTGCATGGATTGCGACCATATGTGTCGCAGTGCTGGGCTGTGTCTATATCGTGGTTCGCTTAGAGAGCAGCAGGAGAGACATCCAGCAGGCAGAAGCAAATATCAACTATGCGATTACGCTGCTGAACAAAGTAAAGATTAAATATGTCAATATTACAAATGCCGTGGATTATGTCTGTGATAAATACCATGTCCGCGACTCCAGGGAATTTGCCTATCAGTGGGATATGTATCAGGAGGCAGTACGCGAGCAGGAAAAATATAGGCAGACTAACGAAGATTTGAATTACTATTACGACAAGCTCGTGCGTCTTTTGAAAAAGTGTGAACTGTATGATTCCAGAGTCTGGATTGAGCAGCCGCAGGCATTGATTGAATCGAAGGAGATGGTAGAGATCAAGCATAATCTGTTGGTGCGCAGACAGAAGCTGCGTTCGAAGATCGCTTATAATTTGGACATCGTGAAAAAAGGAAGAAAGGAAATCGACGGCATGTTAAAAGGCTATGAGGTGGATAATCCAAAGCTAGTCGAGATGATTCTTCAGATCGATAAGATGGCGGGATTAGAGCAGGCTGGGTAGCTGTAGATGAAAGGAACGTAATCAGCTGCTGTATGGTACAAATTAAAAAATGAATTAACATCCGGCGGATGAAAAGTGATACATCCGCCGGATGCTTTTTTGCATATTAATGTCTATTGTTCCAGAATCTGAATCATTTTCTGCATATCAGAAATTAATTCCCTCGAATACTGTTCAGCCTGATGATAGATTCTTTCTGCTTCGGACTGGCTGCCTCTTTTTAAGGCATGGATAGCTTCCCCGCCGAACTGATGAAATCTTTCATGCTTTTTGCCGAGCGCATCCCAGATCGGACGTATTTGAGGAAGATCCGGAGTCAGAGCATAATAAAAATGTCCAAAACCGCATTTCGAAGAATCCAGCTGTAGTGGAATAATGCTGCGCTGCATGACCATATTTTTCAGATTCCGCAGCCAGATCTGGTGGGCCGAAATGGCATTGCTCAGATACTGGGCAAATTCTGATTTTTCCAGATGGAAGAAGCTGTCCCCGGTCATGTCGCCCATCTGCTTTACAGTAGCGTCCAGTGTTTTTTCAATATCGACTACCGGCTCGGTAGCTTTTTTCAGATCCGTGCTCACATTCTGCATAAAATCTGTGCTGTCCCGCAGCTGATTTTCCATCTCTGTCATAGAGCTGCTGATTTCTTCACTGACAGCGGCAATAGAGCTGACAGATTCGTTGACTTTGGAGACATGCTTATTGTTTTCATTGTTTAATTCCCATACATGACCGATTTTATCTGTCATAGAGCCGAGCGCCTGAATCGTTTCATTCGCGCTTTTCACGCTTTTTTGTGAAGCCGAGCGTATCTCATCTACAAAGCTTCCCATGCTTCCGGTCAGTTTCTGAGTCTCTTCCGCCAGAGCACGAATCTCTTCTGCGACGACGGCAAATCCTCTTCCGGCTTCGCCAGCCCTTGTTGCCTCAATAGAAGCATTGAGCGCTAACAGATTTGTCTGCAGAGATATATTTTCAATACCCGATATGACATCATTCATGCGGTTTATAATTTCAAATAAATTATCCATATCCTTCTGCATTTCACGGGATATGTCGATAGTCTGTCCGGAGAGATCTTTAATATCCGTAAGCTCGCCCTGGCAGGTCTCTATTTTTTCGTAGATTTCCTCGGTTTCAGAAGAAACATGGATGATTGTATTTGCCAGTTCTTCATGCTGACTATTTGACTGGCCGGTAAACATCGAATTGCCGGAAGCAGCGCCAAAAATCGTTTCTGCCGCCTTTGCTACGCTGCGGGAAATATCCATGATCTTTTCCGTCTGATGCTGCATGGTCAGGTCAAGGGAGCTGATCTGCATGACCGCTTTAATATTTTTCTCAAAAATTTCGGCAAACTGTTTTCTGGCATTTATCAGTCTTTGATAGATACCATTTAATTCAGGCTCTTTTGAATAATCGGCTTCTTGTAATTGTGAAACTGATTCTATAAGAGATGTTAATTTTCTTCTCATGAATTACCTCTTTTATGAATGATTTGTTTATAGAACAATTTTATGTATATTTTATATGATACGTAACTTTTACATATTTTGCAACCTTTTTTCTCAATAAATTTCTTGTATGTTTTGGAAAAGTGTAACTGGGGGATTTTTAAACAGTTGGGCGAAAGGGAGCTGATTGTCTTACGATGGCGGGATTAGAGCAGGCTGGGCAGCTGTAATTGGCATGTTGGCACGTATATCATTAATTAATAATTATATTTACAAACTATTGATAATAGTAATTATAAATGGTATAATATTAACCAATAACTGAATCGTTTTCCATAATAAGAAAGCTTCCTGTATACTTTAAATAGGTCAAGAGATTGACACAAAAAAATACC
>CANDMV010000224.1 GCA_947385875.1 uncultured Eubacterium sp.
TCAAGGATTTGTAGTATCGAGCATTTTTATATGCTCATGAATAATTCAGGATAATCTATATTAAATGTTATCTTATTCTCTAAAAATACATTTTATCACTCAAGTTTTAGATTTGCAAATCTCTAATATCATATTTTTGAATTCTTTTTTATTCCCTTTTCATGAATATACAAAAAAGCTGCCGCATGTAGTAACATAGATACAAGATCAAGCAGTCTAAACATATATGACAGCTATATCCTGCAATATTTTTCTTCATGCAGCAGCCCTGACAATCAGTCATCCGGCAATATATAAACTTGTATAATCACATAATCCACTTATATGAATGACTTTAGAAAACGTCCCCATCTGTACATCATATCCATTTTAAAAAATCATTCACTCCTGCTTATTCTCTGGAAAATATCCTTTATGAATCTCACAGTTTGACCTATCTGGCATAATCTCTAAAACCGTCCGCTTTTCATTCATTATCAGCTATTACAAACAGTGGCTGCTGCACTAAGTAAAATACATGCAAGGTACGATAAATAAAAATAGTTAAACACTATATCTTGCAGTATTTTCTCTTAATGCAGCAGCCCTTTAAAAATTACCTTCTGTGAGACGTATCACAGATCACGAAATGAATATTTATCCAAAATATGTGAGATGCATCGCCTCTCTAGCTTTTCGCTTTCAAAATCTTAATTGTACAAGTTCCCTTCAGCTTTGTGCCATCCTGAGTAACAGCTGTAATCTTCACCTTTTTTCCTACCCCTGCCTTTTTTACCTTTACTCTGCCGTCAGCAGATACTGAAGCATACTTTGTATTACTCGATTTCCATTTCACATTTGCGTTCGTAGCATTCGAAGGCGCTACTGAAGCCTTCAGCTGCAGAATACTGCCATAACGCACATTTGCCGATGTCTTATTCAGTTTCAGCCCCGATGCCTGTACAACAGCACGTGAAAGATCTAAAATGCCTCCAGTCACACATGCGTTTTCAATCGCATCAGAACTTCTTGTACATTTCATCAAAAGACTGCGTATATTTTTCGCACTCAGAGATGGATTCGCAGCCCTGAGAACTGCCACTGCTGCCGTCACCATAGGACTTGCCATTGAAGAACCTGACATCAGATCGCATTTTTCAAACTGCGCAGTATCCGGGTCCGCGATCGATACCGCAATATTATCAAAATAATAAGTCGTTGTCTTTAAGCTTTGCGTGCTGATGCCGATCAACGCGAGATATGTTTTATCACCAACCGTTACAAAGCGTGAATCCTCCGCACTGCTGACCTTTTCCACAGTCCGCCATACCGGCATTCCGTCACCGTCATTTTCTGCCAGAAGACAGCTGATATAATACGTCTTATTCGTATCAAGCCCCATAGAAGTCACATCCAGATAGATAAATCCTGCCTGCTCTTTATTATTTTCTAAAATAGTGCCTCCTGTCGCAGCTTTCGGAAAACCCAATCCTCTATTACGCTTGACCGTATATTTCAGGCTTCCATTTGCATACTCTGAAAATCCAACATCTGGTTCATAGCTAAGGCTTACGGTATAATCCGTCTCGATACCATCAAGGTCCGCTGCTGAATAAAGCCCGCTAATATCATCAAACGTATTATAATAAGATGTCATCTGCATACGCTTATTCTCTTCCCAGAACTGAGGCAGAAACTTTGCTTCCTGTACCGTAGAGAGAATGTTGGAACCCGGAGCAAATAAATCTACCTGTGTATTTCCATAATCAGAAAAATAAACTCTGCCGTCATTCTCATCACTGGCTCCTACTACCACCACATACTTACTCTCCAGATCATACGGTGTCTGGCGCATCGGCACGGCAACCGCATCCCAGTTTGCAGCATCATTTCCGGCTGCAAATACAGTCAGCGCTCCGTTATTACCAATTTTATCAATTAATGTATTTAAGATTGCCCCCGTATCATAGCCGCCGCCCCATGAGCAATTTACAGCTGCTATCGGAACACCCATCTGCTGTGCTTTTACAACATATTCGAAGGCACTCACCGCGCTGGCAGTATCAAACATTTCCTGATCATCTTTTACCACTTTTAGTGCCATGATCTTCGCGTTGCTGATACCCGTAATTCCCAGACCATTATCCTGCTGCGCAGCAACCACTCCTGCGCAATGCGTTCCGTGTCCGTGCACATCCATCGGGTCATCATCTTTATTCGCAAAATCATATCCGTATGTACCCTCTAATCCCTGTGATTTATATGGATTTATCCACATAGAATCTTGCAGGTCTTCGTTTGTATAATCCACACCTGTATCAATCATAGCTACCACGGGCTGCATAACTGGAGATACACTTAATTTAGCATGATTGATACCCTGACTATATGCAGGAATATTGCCAGTGCCGTCCAAATACCACTGATAATCAGACAAAGTATCTTTCGCCTGACACAAATGCGCATAACTATTCGGCGCCACAGCATCTACATAATACCTTTCTGATACAATCTCCATTAGTTCTTCCGTAGAATATGCATCTGAACTGACCAAAGCTACATAATCTTTGATTTGTTCAGGCTGCTCTCCTTCCGCCATGCCAAAATCCCAGCATTCCTCAATCTGGATTTTCCGGTCAAAGCCCGCCGTGCCTTCTTTAGTGAGCGCTGCTGCCTGTGTGGTAGTCATAGACACAAGCGCCTCGCCCTTTACATATGTCCCTTCTTCCAGCTGCGGGATTTCAACCTCATGCTCCTGTGCCCGCAGGCAGTCCGGTGTCATCAATGTCATAAACCCAGTAGCTGCTGCCAGCAGTACTGAACAAAATTTCTGTTTTCTCATCTTATATCCATCTCCTAGACTTTATGATTATTGAAAAAATGTTCTTTTTTCAATCGTTCATGTTATTGAAAAATATTCTTTTTTCAATCGTTTATCATTATTGAAAAATGTTCTTTTTTCAATCGTTCATGATTTAATAGTATATCCTTCCTGAAAGAATTGCTGCAAAACACCCTGTCTTACTGCTATTCAAACATAAACCTTGACGCAGCAAACTCTTTCACCCATTATATATTTTATCCGTTAATATTGCCACTATTTTTTGGATATTAAGAGATTTTAATGTAAAATTCACAATTACTACTCATTTTTTGTTCATTTGCCCGCTGGTATTTCTGCTTTGCATCCTGTTTTATCCTATAATCTGTGCAAGCAGAGCCTGACATCCTTCTAAAATCTGGTCGTATACTTCGGCAAATTTTCCGGTATACCACGGATCTTCGATATCCGCCTGTATGCCAGCGAAACTCCTTAGCTTGCTGACCTTGCCGGATGGGTCACTTCCGATGATCCGGTTTAGATTACGGACGTTCATGCGGTCCATGACTATTAGATAATCGTAGTAGTCGTAGTCTGATTTTGTGACCTGTCTTGCATGATGGCCGACGCAGCTGATTCCATGGCGCTTTAACTCGTCTCTGGCGGGCGGGTAGACTGGGTTGCCGATTTCTTCTGTGCTGGTGGCGGCAGAAGAGATTTCGAAATTGGATTCTTGGTGTTGGTCTTGGACTAAATTCTTCATTATGTATTCGGCCATTGGGCTTCTGCAAATATTGCCGTGACATATAAACAGTATTTTAATCATAATCTTAAAACCTCCATAAATGCTGTATTTTCAAACAAAATCAATCCTTTGTGTTGTCTGGCAGCATAATAATTATATTAGATACTTCACATTCTGACACGTTCTGCCACTTATCCTGATGGTCATTTTCTGTAAAATTCTCTGTAAAATGACCTTATTTCACGAATTTACAGAACGGCTTTTTCAAGGCTTTTAACCTCTTTCTTTACATTATCAAAATCAATATGCGTATATGTATTTAACGTAACTCCAATATCCGAATGCCCCATCAGATACTGTAAATGTTTCGGGTTCATGCCGCCTGATGCACAATGTGAACAGTATGTGTGCCTGCATACATGGGGTGTTATTTTCGGCATCTGCACTTTATAGATTTTATTATACTTCTCTACAATATGCTGAAAATATTTCTCCCAGTGCAACGCCACCATTGGCATATCATTCTTATCCAGATATAAAAAACCTGTCCTGCCGCCTATCATTGGTTCCACTTTCGGCTTCTTTCTCTGTTCAAGAATACGCTTAAAACACTGCCATACGTCCTCTGACATTGGTATCACCCTTGTCCCGGCACCTGTTTTTGTCGGCTCAATAACATACTCCATATCACTTGTTCTCTGTAACTGATGATCAATATTAATTGTGCGTTCCTCAAGATCAATATCCTTTACTGTCAGTCCCGTAAATTCAGAAATGCGCATCCCTGTATAGAACAGTATATAGATGCCTTCATAATATTTACAGAAGTGTTTATCGTTTTTGACAAACTCCAGGAATTTCCTTTTTACATCATGCGATACAGCTTCCCTTGTAACACTGTCATTTACAATTACCGTCACCAGCTGAAAATCAAACGGATTGCGGCGTATAAGGTCATCATCAACTGCCATCTGGAATGCTGGTCTTAAAACACCCCTGATCGTGTGGATGGAACTGTAGCTTCTTCCGTCTTTATCCTGCAGCTTTATCAGCCATCCCTTGGCATCAGACAATTTTACTTTATCAATCCTCTTTGCCCCGAAATCCTCTTTTTCAAGAATGTTGGTTACAGTCTTATATCCTGCCCTTGTTGTTGGTCTGACACCCGTTTTTTGAAGGACGTATTTTTTTACCAGTTCCAGAACAGTTAGCTGCCCTCCATATGGAACAATCCCGTCATCAATATTCCTCTGAACCTCTCTTTCCTTTTCCCGCAGTGACTTACATTTTCTTTTTCCTTTTGGCAGAGGGTCAGTTGCTTCCAGTTTCCAGCTGTATAAACATTTAGGCTTTCCAATCAAATCTACATAATCATATTGATATAATCCATCTTTGCGCTGGCATTCTCCATTTCGTAAAATCCGGCCTTTACTGTCCCGTCTTTTTTCACTCATATCTTATGCTCCTTTCATGATGAAGAAGCCCTAGTGCAATATCAACATAGTATCACAACCAGGGCCATTTTGCCATTGTTATTTGCATTTGTTTGTTGACGTTCTGTAGTTATATGTTTATATTGAGCTTGTTTCATTCAGGAATTTCTCAAAATTTTCACGTTTAATCATTTTTCTGCCGCCATTCTGAATCACAAATTTATATTCTGATTCCATATAGTCATTTGCCATTCTATGCAGTTTATTCTCCCCAATATTAAAATACAGTGACGCTTCTTTAACGGTTAATAAAAATCTTTCCCAAATAGGCACTTCTAATTTCATATTGTTCAATAAAGATCATCCTCCATTCAAATTTATTATCTTTACTAAAATCTCAATCTATTTCTATAACTATTTTCTATTTTCTTTTCAATATTTATTTTATCTCTTCATAAGGCACTGCCACCCTAAACAGTGCCTTTATAATTAATTCATCATCTGCTGTTCCCAAATGCCATCACTAACTATTTCCCCTGTTTACTTTTCAATTTTCCTAATTCTTTCCTGTAAACCACACTTAATCCATCAAAGGCATCCAGCTGTTTCTTATACTTCTTCTGCAGCATCCCAGCAGATTCCATCAGTTTCTGATATTCTGTTCTATATTTCTCTATCTTCTCTGAATTTTCTCTCAATCGTCTGTTTTCTTCTTCAAGTTTTTTGTTGATCTTTTTCAATCTTTCTACCTCACCATACAGCAGGTTTCTCTCAGCTTTATTCTTATTAAACATTTCCTGTTCCTCCATCATTTATTTTTGCAATTAAAAAGAGCAGCCCAGAGACTGCCCTTGTGTGGATTACTGTGAACTACCTATTGT
>CANDMV010000225.1 GCA_947385875.1 uncultured Eubacterium sp.
GGTACAGTCTATTAAAAATGAGGCAGCCATAGGATCCGGGCAGACGGTACAGAGCAAAGACATCCCCATGCTTTTTAAAAAACCTCCATACCTTCGTCTTTTCCCAGCCCCAACGCTGTCCCAAGGCTTCCAAAGTTAAAACGGCGCCGTACTTCCCATACTGGACTGCCGGCGCCAGAAATGAGAACGCATTGTTTGTCTCCTCAAATACCGTGTGGCACCAGAGGTCAAGCCATGCGTCCGATTCCTCAAATTGATACTGCTTTGCGGCAAGCCGCTCTGTGATGCTGCGCGAAAGACAGAGAAAACCAAATCCTTCCGTGGCATAGACAGCTCCATCCATGCAGGCCTCCCCTGAGCATTCCACAACCCAGTCTGTGACCTGATAGGTGAGCTTTTTTGTTTTTGTGTCCAATGTATATTCGATGTACCCCAGTTCTGACAGGGCCTGAAGCGTCTCCAGCGCTTTTGTGCGGCTTTTTACGCCCAGTATGCTCTTCAGCCCTACAACGCCTCCGGACCACATACCGGGGCTTACCGTGTTGCTATAACCACAATAAGAGGCCTGTCCTTTGCGGAACGCCGCACGGGACGCAAGCTTCGCCCAGTATCCCATAAGCCCTTTGCCTTCCGGCAGACGGTTGCGGGGCAGTTTTACCCACTGGTATTTCATTAAGCATTTCACATCGGACACCTCCTCTTCCTAAAAATAGGCACGTTCGCCTTCGGCTCACTGACCGCGGTATTCGCCACATAGGAACGCAAGCGTTCCCACATGGCTCATTACTCGCACAAAAAAAGGGCGACCTCTTTTTCTCTAAAGAAGCCGCCCGGCAGATAAAAAACTAAAGCCTTACAACCAGTCCTGAAATGTTATCTGTCTTGATCCCTACCAGATACCAGTCTTCACCAAGCGGGGTCCTGGTGGGTATCCATTTGCCGTCGATCAGCACATCCATACCAGTTCCGCAATGTAGTCCCCCATAGTAGGATTCCAGTCCAAACCGTATGTCCATCCGTTCGCTTGACGGATCGTAAAATAAAGATCCCTGTTTCATAAATTTTTCCTCCAATTCTTTTTCCATCTCTTTACTAAGTGTTTCCAGTTATTTACTCTTAAATCACTACATGATATAATGAGTTTACTCATTCAACGAGTAGCAAATTGCAATTACAGATGCCTGCATCTGTAATATAATAAAAACGACCAGACAGGTTAGCTACTCCTATCTGGCCGTTACGACAAGTATGAAATTGTCTTAAATTCCTAATAATATTGTGTCGGAAAATCAAATAATTTCTGTCATTTATGATTTTTATGACGTAAGCAAACTGTTTTCCACTTAAATTCTAACATATCCTGTAGCTGGCCCTGAGCCAACCTTTGCAATGTGACCATTTTTAACTAATTCTGTCAAAGTCCGTTCTATTGTCGTTTTGCTTATATCCGGACAAGTATCCATGATTTCTTTCTTTGTGATTTTTCCAATCTTTTGATCAATTAAAGCTTTGATTCTATCTGGTTTAGAAAGACTTCTGTTTTTTAAATGTTCCACACGATTTTCAAACTCATTATATGCTTTTAATGTAACTCCCAGATAGTATCTTACAAAAGGCTCATAGGCATTCTCATTTTCATGCCAGCCTCCGGAACTTGCCTGTAATGCCTCATAATAAGTTTCCTTTGTCTTTTCAATCAGCATTTCCATACTGATATATTTTCCTACAATATATCCGGCTTTATAAAACAAAAGGAGTGTAAGCAAACGGCTCATACGTCCATTCCCGTCATTAAAAGGGTGGATACACAGAAAATCAAGGACAAACATTGGAATCAATATCAGTTTATCAATATAATCCGCTTCCCATGCCTCCCAAAAACGATTGCAGAGTTCCTCCACTGCTTCTGCCGTCTGAAATGCTGGAACAGGAATAAACCGCACTTTTTCATGACCTTCAGCATCTATCTCAGCGATCAGATTATCAGAATTTTTATAATTGCCACCGACAGCTCCACGCGAGAAAGAGTACAAATCCCGATGAAGCTGCAAAATCATATTTGACCTCGGAACAATATATTCATAGCTTTCATGAATCATGGCAAGCACTTCTCGGTAACCTGCAATTTCCTCCTCAGAACGGTTGCGTGGTTCTGCTTTCTGACTTACCAGCTCTTTTAACCGCTTATCTGTTGTATAGATACCTTCAATACGGTTAGATGCTCCTGTACTTTGAATCATAGCCACTTCCAGCAATGTTTTTAATTCGTCCTGATTTGCCTCAAGAAATAATTCCTGTTTTCCTTTATGTTCATGAATACTGGCAATCATTTGGACAATCTCTGGTGTTAATAATTTTTCAGGCTTTTTTCTATAATCAAATATTCTCATATTATTTACCTCATTTCTAAAATATCTGCATCATTTTACCATAAAATGACGGAGATTCCAATACAATGACGGAGATATTTTCTTGTACTTATCCTTTACCACATCACGCAATGCTTCATAGAATTTTCCTCCAATTATCTTTTCCAATATCTTTACTAAGTATTTCCAGTTATTTACTCTTAAATCACTACATGATATAATGAGTTTACTCATTCAACGAGTAGCGAATTGCGATTACAGATACCTTCATCTGTAATATAATAAAAACGACCAGACAGGTTAGCTACTCCTATCTGGCCGTCTATGACAGGTATTCAATTATGAATATGTATTTACCGAAACTGCTCCTCCTTTCACTTACATTCACATATCTGCGCAGATACAGTGTCCCATTCTTGGTCAATGAATTAGGATAACCACCAGAAACGCCCTATTTATCAGCATTTCCTGTGTTGTCCTTATTATAACTCACTCACAACAGAGAAATCACCAGCTCTTCGACCTGCTTTTCACTCCATCGATACATTCTCTGAAAATCAGGTATTATGTAATCACCTTTTTCCAGTCCCATCATTAACGTACTGAAAGACATCTGTGTAGGCACTGTCTGAATCAACACATTATCAACAAGATCAATCTCCTGTGCTCTTCTTACTGCAGCCATATGTCTGTCTTCAAATTCATAACTTTCTTTATCGTATACTTTCATCTGTACTGCTTCTGCTGTAAAATCATCCACAAGTTCATTCTCCCTTTTCATAGTATCCCCTCTTTCATTCCAATCAGAATTTTTACGTATCTGCTGCAATAATCATACCCGTTTTTACCTCAAACTTCAATGAATAAATGCTATCCACGCCAAAACGCCTCCATCCTCAACGGATAGAAGCGTTTTCCTGAGTGCAAAATCATTTTCAATCAATGCTCCAGCATATTCTCAATAAATATCCCATACCCCATCTTAGAATCCGATATAAACACATGCGTCACTGCCCCAATAATATGTCCATCCTGAACGATCGGCGACCCAGACATCCCCTGCACAATCCCCCCTGTATCCTTCAGCAGCGTCTCATCCGTCACCCGAAACTGTATCCCCTTATTATTCCCATCACTATGGTAATTAGTCTGCTCAATTTCTATATCATATGCCCTGCGGCCCCCCTCCACAGAACTGATAATCTGCGCCTTCCCCCTTTTAATTCCTTCCTTATATTTGACAGGCATTGACTTAACCCGTTTCAGCTCTTTCGGCACATTTGTAATGGAACCATAAATTCCTACGTTTGTATTCTCTTCTATCGTACCCAGCTTATATTTGTCGCTATAATTAATCATACCTGACATCTCGCCAGGCTGTCCCCTCTGTCCTTTACGGATTTCCAAGATTGTAGTCTCATAAATAGAACCCTGTTCTATATCTATCAGACTGCCCACATCTGCATCCGTCACACCGTGTCCGAGGGCGCCATAATCCATAGTATCGGTTACATACGTAAGCGTACCAACCCCTGCAAGATCATCTCTCACCCAGATCCCAAGCTGATAAATTCCCTCCTGCGACAAAACCGGCTTTACAGATACTTCTATTTGTTCTTTTCCACGCAGCAGTCGTAGTTTTAGCTTTTTCCCTTCACAAAAAGATATTTTCCTTACTAATTGATCTTTTGTCTTGATTGCTTCTCCATCAACTGCCAGTAAGTAGTCTCCGCTTTGAACCACATTTTTGGCAGGCTCAAGCTTTGCACCGGATTCATCTGTTACTTCTCCGGTTCCTATAATCATGATCTGTTTATTTTTCACATAGATACCGATATTAGTGCCTGCGGGCAGCAGTTCTTTTTTACTGACTTCCTGCACGGAAATCTGTTTCACAGGAATTGCACCAAACAGCTTACAGATTACCTGATACGTACCTGAAGGCTGCTGCCCAGTACTTCGTGTCAGATTGATCGTGCCTTCTTGAACAGGCTTCTGCGTCGCAAACACTTCTGTACTTTCTACGACAGTTCCAGTAATGGGAACACCAAAAGAATAGTCCGGTTTTTCACCGCGCTCCACATACATTTTATCCGGTATGGAATCCATTAAAAGTACGTACGCAAAGATCACGCACGACATAATCCCTGCATAGCCTATGATCTTTCTGCTTTTTTGAAACCTAATCCATAATTTTCGCAACATATCAGACATCTCTTTTCCTCTGTATTAGTTTTGTTACTAATCCAGTGCTCCATCCAGACAAAAATTAGACTTTAGTACTGATTGATTCACATCAGTGCAAGGCAAAATTTTGACGGCGATGTGAATCCATCGACTAGAAATTTTAACGCAGCAATGGCGTAAATCAGACTGTAATAAAGTCTAATTTCTGTCTGGATGGAGCACTGGATTTATACTAACAGGCAAGAAAATTTCCTGCATTACAATCGATCGCTGCTATTTCCAGCCTCATGGAAATCATCCCCATTAGTATGAGTGATCTGCTATGTCCATGCAATGTCAGACTGTTTTGCTGCCTGCTGCGCTGTCCATGCAATGTCAGACTGTTTTGCTGTCTGCTGCGCTGTCCATGCAATGTCAGACTGTTTTGCTGTCTGCTGCGCTGTCCACGCAATGTCAGGCTGTTTTGCTGTCTGCTGCGCTGTCCATGCAATGTCAGACTGTTTTGCTGTCTGCTGCAATGTCCATACAATACAGACTGCTTTGCTGTCTGCTGATCTATCTGTACAAGATCAGACGGCTGCGCTGACTGTAAGATTCGTTATCAGAAATAACCTCCTGACTCACAGCTAGTAAAATCCTCACTCCATCTTAGTATGTCTCTATATGCTATTTTAAATCTAGGAATTTTTTACGGCGGGTTCCAAATACTACAATTCTATATTGTTATTACATACTGTGCCATGTTTATTCAATAAAAACGTATCAATATACTATATTTTTAGCAATTTTCTATAAAAGACAAAAATACCGCAATATTATTTTGTTATATTCTTATTATTGCTGTGCACTTCCAATGTCACTACCTTAGGCTGTTCACTGCTAAATTTTGTGTCCGGCATGACGGATTTGTCTGGCAGCTCTTGCTCTGTAAGGACGTTTAAAGAGCGTTTTTAACAGATGTGAAAATCCGCTTGATCCTGCCCGCTGGGTACTTAGACTCAGGCAGGAAGCTTCTGCTGAGCATCTTAATCGGAGTCAGCGAATTGTTCACCGCAGTGTTGCTCAAGTCCGCGCAGAATAAGAGCCGCCGACAAATACGTCCCGCCAGCCGCAGAATCGTCAGAGAGGTCGTTAAGTTAATGACATTGGTACACATCTCTTACTAATGAAAGTTTTTTTAACAGTTTTTCTGTTTTTAAAGATTGATTGTTTTTAAGATACCTGCTTTCTTATTTCGCAGCTGATGCCAGATCCTTCATCTCTTTTGCACTTTTTA
>CANDMV010000226.1 GCA_947385875.1 uncultured Eubacterium sp.
AAAACAGCTAATTCAACAGCAAGGGTATCATTTATAAAAGTTGTAAAGTCGTGTATTCTTAATCTAATCTGAATTTCCTACGATATTAAATTTAACTTTCCCCGGCCTTATTTAACCGCAGCATTTCCGTATACGCCAGTAAAAACGGCCCCACACCCTTTGCATCGTCATTTACCACCGGCTCAGACATATAATAATCGAATGTACCAGGCCGCATCTGCTTGCCGCCCAGCCCCGCGACCAGACAGATTCCGCCTAAGTGCAGGCTGCCTTCTTCATCTGTAGACAGGTATTTATCGCACACACCCTCAAATGCTTTCTTTCCATACTCACGGTAGCTTTCCGGCAGAAATCCCAGACGCACGCCCTTGAGCAGCGCGTATGCCATAATCGAGCTGCCGCTTGTCTCCAGATAATTCTTTTCCATGCCTGTGACATTGACGACCTGATACCACATGCCGCTTTCATCCTGATAACGCAGCATTGCATCCATCAAATCTATAAATACCTTTTTCAAATATTCATACGGCTCTCCCCATGATGCATCTGCCTTATCCATCGTATCCAGCAGCGCCATAGAAATCCCGGTGTCAATGCACTGTCGGCAACCGAGTATTCGGATATTACCTTGGAAAGCGCCAGATGGCCGCAGGAAAATCCCTGCTCTCTCGCAATCTGCAGACGTTCCTCTAACGGCGCTTTTTTAATGTCATGCAAACGTATTCCTAACTGCATAGTATACTCCTTTCCTAAATTAAATAGACAAAGCCTTTACGTCATCTCTGTATGAGAGCGTGTTTGAAAAATCATTCCCGCGGCTGCACCCGGCCCGTCCGGTACGACTCATAAATCCGGGATAAATTCTCCACCATGCCCCGCGCGGATACATCTTTCGGAAAACATTTTTCAAACACGCTCCGTGCTGCATTTTTACCTCTCTGGTCTTAATTCTAATCTGCCGACCCCTTCCATCTCTGTCTCTTCACCTGTGTTTCCTTGTATCACCACATGATCCAGAACCAGTGTTTCAATATTTACTACGTGTATGCCCTTTTTCGTACATGCTCCGACCCCGTCTGACATAATTGGCACATCTGTTTTCGCATCCTCCGCAAACGAAATGTTACAATTACGCATCTCTATCTTTTCAATCTTACTCTCCGGCAGGCCCTCAAAATAAGCCGCCGCCACATGACAGTTCGCAGCATTTATATTTTCAAACAAAAAATGCTTCATGGACGGTGTCGCATCATCCACCGGATAAGGCTCCTTCGACTGCACATACTCTGAATGCCCGTCCGGGTCGCAGAAATAAAACGCATTCGCCGTAAATGGCGTCATGACATGATCCATCTGTATGTCCCGAAATACGATCTGGTCTAAGACAGAGTCTTTGCCCCGCCCGCGCCTCGTCTTTATCCGCAGTCCGCGGTCTGTATGCGAAAAGCGGCATTTTTCTACTAACATATTCCGCACGCCTGCTCCAATCTCGCTGCCGACAGTCACAGCGCCATGCCCATTCTCCATCAGGCACTGGCGGACATGTATATTTTCCGATGGTGTCCGGTACTTTTTCCCCATATATATTTTGCCGGATTTTACCGCGATACAGTCGTCTCCAAGGGAAAAATGCACTCCAACAATCTCTACATTGCGGCAGGATTCCGGATCCAGCCCGTCTGTATTCGGAGACTGCTGTGGGTTTTGTATGCTGAGTCCGCTAAATAACAGATCATTGCTGAAATATGGATGAATCACCCATGACGGGCTGGAGCAGAATGCGAGTCCCTGCACCTGTATCCGCTCACATCGGTTCAAAAACAGCATACGCGGACGAAATGCCCCGACCATTACTTTTTCATTATACCACCAGTTTTCATAGCTGGCACATCCGTTTATAACCCCTTCTCCATAAATCTTTACATCCGACACCCCGATTCCGGTAAGAATGCCTGCAAACATCGGCAGCGGATTTCCTTCCCATGTGCCCAGATTATACTCGTCCGTCTCGTCATAGCTTTCAATCATTCCCGGAAACTTCGCATAACGGTTTCTGTCAGTTTCCGCCAACAGCTGCGCGCCTTTTGCAATCTCCAGATTGATGCCGCTTTTTAGAAAGATACTTGTGACCTTATATTTTCCTTCTGGAATCAGTACACGGCTTTTGGGAGGACATGCCATAATTGCCGCCTGAATAAACCCGGTATCGTCCGTTTCCCCGCTGCCGGATGCACCCAGCTCTTTTACATTGATCGTGACAAATTCTTCTTCTGTACGAAACGTAAAGCTTCCGGCAGGCTTTCCTTTTAGATCTTTGACTTCTATGCAATATTCTGTATCCGGTTTTAAATGATAGATACCGGTAATTACCGTATTGACGCATTGATATTCCCTGCCATTTAAAAACAGCTGATAGCCTTGTGTTGTTTCATATACCCCGCCGTCGTCCAGTTCCAGCGTCGCACTGCGTGCCGTCTTCATAATCAATCGAATTTCCATATCCTTCTCCTTCCGGGACATTATACATAATAAAAAGGCTGCCGACATTCAAGCATATACAGTACAAGACTCCCACGCCGCCTGTTTTGGACAGCAAAGCCTTAGATCTGATTTCCTCAATGCAGCAGCCTCCTTTTTTATATCTGACTGTTACGATTCACGGCCCATGGGCTGCTCATAGTAACTCTATCCACGATCAGCAGCAGAATTAACCCTTGACACCGCCTGCTGAAATACCTTCTACGAACTGATCCTGTGCTAAGAAGAACACGATCAGCGAAGGAATCATAGAAATCAGCGACATTGCCAGGATACGGTTCCAGCTCGTACCTGCGTCAGCATCCATAGACATCTTTACAAAAAGCGCCATTGGATATTTTGCCGGTGCGTTTACATACAGTAAAGGCCCCATAAAGTCGTTGGAAGACCACATAAACTGGAACAGTGCTACGGAAGTAATCGACGGCATCAGCATCGGCACGATAACCTTTACCAATGTCTGCAGCGCAGTACATCCGTCAATCTTTGCCGCTTCATCCAAATCTCTCGGCACGCCGCGCAAAAACTGAGTCATCTGGAATACGAACGTCGTATCAATCGCGCACAGCGTAGGTACGATGATCGGCAGATATAGGTTGGAACCAACCCAGTTCAGCTTGGAAAACAACAGGTACTGCGGCACGTTTAATACTACCTGCGGAAGAAACAGAGTAGCCATCAGGACGGAAAAGAGAAATGCCCTTCCCTTAAACTCAAAACGTCCAAATCCATAAGCAGTCAGTGTCACAGAGATGACTGTAAAGACTACCTTTGGTATTACGTATGAGAATGTGTTTAACATCGCCTTGAGGATATTAATATCACCGCCATAATTCGTCATGGCTGCCTTATAGCCTTCCAAAGTAGGACTGGAGGTAAATAAGCCGATACCAGAGAATATTTCCGCATTGGTCTTAAATGTAGCGCCGATCATCCACAGCAGCGGATAGACCATAACAAGGCCAACCAGAATCAGTACAAAATATCTTAAAAACATATTTAGATTGTGTTTAAACTTGCTTTCTGCTTGCATACTCCATTCCTCCTATGATTCATCGCCGTAGAATACCCAGAATTTCTGGCTGAGAAAAGCGATTGAGGTAAAGATCACCAATATGATGAATAATACCCACGCCATCGCACTTGCCATGCCCATCTCATAATCCTTGAAGGCACTGTTATAGATCAACAGCGATACGAGCGTCGTTGAGTTTCTCGGCCCACCCTGCGTAATGATGAATGGCCCGTTGAATTCCTGGTATGCCTGCGCCAGCTGTGTAATCAGGTTGTAGAAAATAACCGGTGTAATAATCGGCACCGTGATCGTAAAGAACTGGCGCCACTTGCCTGCACCGTCGATGGACGCTGCTTCATACAGATCCTGTGATACCCCCTTTAACGCTGCAAGGAAAAGCACCATCGCGGATCCAAACTGCCATACACGCAGCAGACAGATTACAATTAATGAATAATTCGGATCTCCAAGCCAGCTCGGCCCGTCTATGCCGAAAAATCCCAAAAATGTATTTACAAGGCCGTCATCACGGAAAACTGCTTTCCACAATACGGCGATCGCTACAGAACCACCCAGAATGGACGGTACATAATAAGCGGTACGGAATAAATTCACGCCTTTAATCTTGAAGTTCAAGATGTATGCTATAAATAATGCAAACGCCAGCTTTAAAGGAACAGTCATAAACGCGTATTTAAAGGTCACGCCTAAAGCTTTTGTAATCTTAGGAGTCGTAAACACATCAATGTAATTCTGCAGCGTGCCTACTACACTCGTACCTCCAAACAGGTTATAATCTGTAAAGCTGTAATACAATGATGAAACCATCGGATAAAACTTAAATACTAAAAATCCAATCAGCCACGGCAGAATAAAGAAAAATCCGATATTCTGCTTACAGACATCTACAAAAGACTTTTTCTGATTCATTCTGATACCTCCTCTTTCCAGTGGTTTTCTCATGCGGGCATATGTCCGCCTTTGAACCGTAAGAGCTGTGCGTATGCCATCATAAGAAGCCCCGCAGACTCTTTCCGTTTTACGAAATCCAAAGCATCCATCCTCTCTGTGACCAGCTCCTGCCCGATTTCCCCATATTTTTCTGGATTCAGATTTTTCTGGCTGCAGGCTTTTAAAATCACGTATCCAAGCATCGTGCCAAAATCATTTTTTCCAGCTTCCCGCAGGCTGTTCCTGTCCTGAATATACTGTCTGACATTTCGTTTCAAATTTTCCTCAAGAAATCTATAATGCTCGTAAATCTCAATACTCATGCATCCAATCACATCTGCCAGAGCCATCAGGTACCATCCGGCATCTTTTACAGATGCCGCATCCTGCCAGCTGTAAGCATTCGGATTCAGCTCCTGTCCTGTTAAAACATTCGGATTCTGTTCTTCTATTGCATTCGAATCCAATTCCTATCCTTCTGCTGCATTCGAACTCAGTTTCTGTCCTTCTATTGCGCCCAGATTCGAAGCATCTTTCTGCTTCAGCCCTCCAATCGCAAGGATTTTTACTATATCCTTATACTCTGCCTTATTGTGATACTTTGTCTCGTATTCCATTTCCAGTAATACCTTATATTCCCCTTCATAAGTGCCATTGAGATGTTTAATGAATATCTGCTCCAATTCCTCTATGCTTATTTCCTTTGCAGGCAGCCAAGAAAACACATCTAAAACTGTCATCCTATCGCTCCTCACCTATATATTTTCTCCCCTGATTCCCCAATCTGCCGGAACGCCGGGGATATCTGCCTTGTTGGGCTGTGGCTTATTGACTATATGCGTCCGTTGAATTTATTCCCTCTTTCATCTTTTTTCGGATGATCAGCTTCGCAATAACCGCCACTGTCACAAAAATTAGCATAACCATGCCATAAACAAAAATACTTGTGTACCACGGTGCTGATTGTATAGCATATAAATCAGGGTGTTTTTTATAATCCCAAAATACATATATTCCACATCCAATGAAAACTCCTACAAAAGAACCGATTATTATATTTGTAATTTGGTTCAGCTTTTTTAACATCCCAAATACCTCTCTTATCACAATTATATTCACTAATCTGCAGGAACACCGGGGATGTCCGCCCTGCCTTGTCCGGCTATGGCTTATGGGCGATTTACGTCCTATAGCTGTTCCAGCTTCTCCAAAAATGCCCTGTAAAATTCCCCTTCTTTGATGCGGGCCTGCTGAACCTCTATGCTCCTGGGCGTATATACCCTTGGATGCTCCAGATCGTACAGCGCCT
>CANDMV010000227.1 GCA_947385875.1 uncultured Eubacterium sp.
TTTTGTAATGCCTAACAAATCATCTCCTGCAATTACCGCATCCAGTCTCGTTTCAAAAATCCATCTGCCAATTTTTGATATATATATAGATAAATATATACTGTTACTGAACTGTGGAATACCCTAATTTTGATATTCATTTTAATGTACCCTTTGGAAATTTTCAAGCTCCTCCGTATCCATTTTTGAAAGAAATTCATTTACAATAAC
The DNA here is from genome assembly GCA_947385875.1 of uncultured Eubacterium sp. Classification (GTDB taxonomy): domain Bacteria; phylum Bacillota; class Clostridia; order Lachnospirales; family Lachnospiraceae; genus Eubacterium_J. The sequence goes on from CANDMV010000227.1 coordinate 211, forward strand.
ATCATGCTGCTGATGCAGAACATATTTTTCATGATCACTGTCATCAGCACGACTTCCATTTCATATGTCCAGAATTTTCTGGGATTTTTCAGGCTGATAGACCAACCTGAAAAATCCGGAAATGCCGTTTCAGTACAAACCCTATTTTGATGTACAACAAAAACTCTTTTTAATCCTCAAGAAGTTTCCGTTTTCTCTCAATCATTTCGTCGATTCTTTCTATGAAAGACGCTACATCCTTGACATTTTCGCATCTTTCGATACGTCCGCCAGAGTATACCCTCTTTGATATGCTCCCGGCTCCGCAGGCGACTATGGTCTGTTTCTCCTCCATAATCAAAACATTATAAATCCCCGCCTTACCCTCTCTTGCATACCCGACATTCTCAAAATTCCCTGCCATATTTTTCTGACGATACAAATAATACGGAAGCAGCCCCATACGCAGACAGACATCTGCTGCCGCGTCCAGATGTGCCTGCGTGTTTATCATTTTTAAGCCTATATAATCCTCTTGAAACATCTGCAGCCTTGCTGCCCGCTTCAAAGCCAGAGAATGTACTGTGATACTATCCGGCTGCAGCTGGCCGAGTATTTTCATCGTACTGCGTACATCCTCCAGTGTTTCCTGCGGAAGTCCCATTATCAAATCCATATTTATGTTATCAAATCCCAGACTGCGTGCCAGATAAAAGCTGTCAATCGTCTGCTGGACGGTATGCCGTCTGCCGATCAAATCCAGTGTTTCCTGCTTCATAGTCTGAGGATTAATCGATATTCTGGAAATGTTATGCGCTCGCAGCACTTCTAACTTTTCTTTGTCTATACTATCCGGCCGGCCTGCTTCGACAGTAAACTCTAATAAACCGGAAAAATCAAAGTTACGTTCTATCGCTGTGATCAAGCGTTCCAGCTGATACGGCTTTAGCGTGGTCGGTGTCCCTCCGCCAATGTAAATCGTATTTAAATGCCGTTCTTCAAGCAGCCTTGCTGTATACATAAGTTCTTTTTCTAAAGCATCCAGATACTCATCGATACGCTGTTCCCACATCGATACCGGATAAGATGTAAAAGAACAGTACAAGCAGGTACTTGGGCAAAAAGGTATGCCGATATACAGACTATAGCCTTTCACATAGTCCAGTCTGCTTAAAAGTTCTCGTTCCCTCTTCGCAATCTCTATGCTTAGATCAATCTTTTTATCAGAAACGCCATAAGCTTTCTTCATATGATCCCTAATTTCATCCGTCGTATGTCCTTCCTCAAGCATTGTCATCGGGATTTTCGTCGGACGCACTCCCGTCAATGTCCCCCACGGAAGTGTACGGCCTGCATGTTCAGACAACAGGTCATATAAGTTCTGTTTCAGCAGATTTCTAGTTTCCTTTCGGTCTGAATAATCTACTGTAAATGCGATCTCCTGATACCTGTTTTTTGTACTGCTGCCGCTTCGTGTTTCTGAAAGCGCACTGTCTGCTCCATGCTCCTGCTCTAATAAAGCTTGTACTTCTGCTTCACTCATCAGCCTCATAGCCACCTCGTTCACTCTGTATTCCACATCAATCCGCAGACTTACTGCCTCAGAGCATTCTTTTTTTGCCGTACAAACAGAAACATTCTCTGATGGATAAAATGCTTTCACCAGAGAATGGATATCGTTTTCAAAAAATTCTTTATTTAACTGAACATAGATCATAATTTACCCTGCCCTATAGAAATGGATTGTACTGTTTTTCATTCCCTATGGTAGTCCACGCATCATGTCCCGGCAGCACCTTCGTGTCATTCGGAAGCGGAAACAGCATTTCTTTTATGCTTCGTATCAGCTGTGACATACTCCCTTTTGGAAAATCTGTCCGCCCTACAGACTCACAGAATAACGTATCTCCGCTGAACAATATGCCTTCGCTGCGTACATAATAGCTGACCCCGCCCGGTGTATGGCCCGGCGTATGGAAAACCTCAATCTCAAATCCTGCTAACGATATATGGTCTGTCTGCCCATGAAAGTATTTGTCAGCTGTGAATACCAGCTCCCTGCCAATCATGCCGCAGCAGTTATATGCCGGATTTTCCATAATTTCCTTTTCATCTTCATGCACATAAATAGAAATCCCATAATGATCTGCCAGCTCTCTGGCTGCCATACAATGGTCAAAATGCCCATGCGTCAGCAGTACTGCCACCGGATGCAGCTGTTTTTTATCTGCGTAATCTATTATACCTGATGCGTTATCACCTGGATCGATTATGAGCGCTTCTTGTGTTTCGCTGTTTGCCGCCACATAACAGTTCGTACCGACTACTCCTACCTGAAATTCTTTCACCGTCATCATATCTTTTTCCTCTAATCATTCATTTTCCATACTTAATTCTTCTGCTTCGTTTCAAACCGGCCCTGTGGATATACCTAGATCTAAATCGCTTCGCGATGGGACTTTCAAAATAACGATGCACATCAGCCCGAAGTACGTTCTATATCCATCACGCTTTCCACCTGTCTGATTTTAGATATAAGATGATTCATCTCATCCTTACCCTTTGTACCAAATGCGATACATATTGTGGCTACTCCCTGCTTACTCGTCTTCGAATGAATGGAATTAATATCAATCTCACGCTCTGTAAATATCCGAGTAATATCCACAAGCAGCCCTGTACGATTCTGCCCATAGATTTTCAGCTCGCCCAGATACAGCCCATGCTCACCGCTCTCAGAGCCTTCCTGCCACTCAGCCTCAATCAGACGTGTTTTTTCCATATCTGTCAGATTTATCATATTAATACAGTCTGTACGATGAATCGTCACACCGCGGCCTCTTGTAATATAGCCGCAGATCTCATCGCCCGGCACAGGACTGCAGCATTTTGCAAAATGAGCCGCAATGTCATACAAGCCGTTTACTACAATACCGCTCTTTGAATTCGACCGTATGTTTTCATGACTGCCACCTTCGCTTTCTGCCAGCACCTGTTCATCTGATATTTGAATCGGATGATCTTTGCGGTACTCATCATACATCTTATTAACGATGCTTGCTTCTTTCATGCCGCCATGCCCGACGGTTGCCAGACAGGAATTCCAGTCATGAAAGCCGTACTTGCGGATGACCTTTGCCTGATATGCCGGCTTATTAATGACGGAAAATTCTATTCCCTTTGTCTTGCAGTAAGCCGCGATCAGCTCCTTGCCGTGCAGGATATTTTCTTCCTTCAGCTCGCTGCGAAACCACTGATTAATCTTCGTCTTTGCCTGCGTACTTTTTACAATATTTAACCAGTCGTGGCTAGGCCCCTTAGAGTTCTGAGAAGTAATGATCTCTATTCGATCGCCGTTTTGAATCTTATAATCAATCGTGACCAGTTTTCCATTGACCTTCGCACCGATCATCTTATTGCCGACTGCAGAATGAATGCTGTAAGCAAAGTCTACCGGTGTAGATCCATTCGGCAGATTTTTGACATCCCCGTTCGGTGTAAAGCAGAATACTGCATCTGAAAACAAGTCCAGATCACTTTTTAACAGGCTCATAAACTCTTTATTGTCTGACATATCTTGCTGCCATTCCAGAATCTGACGAAGCCATGTCAGCTTTTCTTCTTCCTGATTGCCGCTGGATTTGACACCGTTGGCAGCTTCCTTGTATTTCCAATGAGCCGCTATACCATATTCCGCAATTCTATGCATCTCTACGGTACGGATCTGTATCTCGAACGGCTGGCCGTCCGGCCCCATGAGCGTCGTATGCAGCGACTGATAGCGGTTCGGCTTGGGCATCGCGATATAGTCCTTAAAACGTCCCGGCACCGGCACATAATTTTCATGAATCACACCTAATGCCGCATAACAGTGCATCACGTCTTTTACAATAATCCTTATGGCAAATAAATCATATATCTGATCTAATGTCTTATTCTGGTTGACCATTTTTTTATATATACTAAAAAAATGCTTTGCCCTGCCGCCGATTTCAGCCTGAATGCCGGCACGCTCTATATGTCTGCGCACTTCGTCCGTCAGATTGCGGATATAGTCATCCTGCGCCGTCTTACGCTGCGCTACCTGCTCCACCAGATCACAGTACGCAGCCGGTTCCAGATATTTTAAGGACAAATCGTCCAGTTCGATCTTCACCTTGGATATACCAAGCCGCTGAGCGATCGGTGAGTAAATATCCATAGTCTCACGGGCAATTTCCTTCTGCTTTTCCGGGCGCATATATTTCAAGGTACGCATATTATGCAGACGGTCTGCGAGCTTAATCAGTATGACCCGGATGTCTTTTGCCATAGCAAGGAACATTTTCCTCAGATTTTCTGCCTGCACCTCTACCTTATCCGCATCATAGGATAATCGCCCCAGTTTTGTGACGCCGTCTACCAGCAATGCTACTTCATCACTAAATTCCTGGGCGATTTCTTCATCTGTCATAACCGTATCTTCTACAACATCATGCAAAAGTCCGGCTACGATCGTTTCTTTGTCTAACTCCAGCTCTGCCAAAATAACTGATACACACAGCGGATGGATGATATAAGCCTCTCCTGATTTGCGCTTCTGATCTTTATGCGCTTCTGATGCAATCCGAAATGCCTTCTCTACCTGTGTTATATCGGTTGACGGATGATACTTTCGAATGCTTGCAATCAACTGTTTATATAGCTCTTCCGGCTCTACAAAATCAGGCATCCTTCGAATACTGTTTCTTCTAGTACCTATCTTTGCCTCTAATTCTTCTACTGCTTCTAACATCTCTATTGTTCCCGCCATGCAAATCACCCACTTTCCCAGCTTCCTTCATATTTTCCTAATCATTTATTAATAATTAAGCATTATAAACAATTTTTAATAAAATTGCAATAATTGTATGAAATTTGAGAATGAAAAAGTAACGAAGCATGTTACAGTTCAGATAGGGTGTTACATATTGGCTGCGCGGACGCTGGGAGAGGGAATCTGCCCGGTCTGCCGGCGTCCGTTCCAGAATGCTAAGAATCCCTAAGCATTCTGCATCTGCGCTGTGGTACCGGACGGTCGCGGCACCCAGTCCGCCCCGGCCTAAGGCCGGAAGCTAAAGGTGCCGCTGCGGCTTCGCCGCCTGTGTACGGAACAGAATGCTAAGGGATTCTAAGCATTCTTCCAAAGCCGCCGGCAGACCGGGCAGATTCCCTCTCCCAGCTGTTTCTGACAGGCAGTACATGAAATCTTATATCCGTAATGGCTGTATCAGATGAATGATTTCAGATCAGCAGTTCAAGGTTCTGAAGATGACAGATTCCCTTTCCCAGCTGTTTCTGACAGGCAGTACATGAAATCTTATATCCGTAATGGCTGTATCGGATGAATGATTTCAGATCAGCAGTTCAAGGTTCTGAAGATGAATTTATCGTTCTC
>CANDMV010000228.1 GCA_947385875.1 uncultured Eubacterium sp.
GCATAACATTTTGTTATAAATTGTTATCCGCGGAAGAACACAAAAAACGCTTTACATTTAGGAAAAAACTGTTTCAAGCCCAATGCGGCAAATAAATATAAAAAACCTCCCCTTATGAAAAAACGTGCTAAACATTTTTGCGTTTTTCCATAAAGGGAGGTCTTTATACAGCCAGCTCCTCTATAAAGATCTATCTAATTTCTCAATCCTATAGATATGTTTCTTATTCTTTACATTATAATTAATCCCAACCATTAATACATCACCCCCATAATCTTCAAACACCTGAGGGTAATGATTATTTTTTATCTGATAAATCGCACCGTCTGCTGTCCTATTCCATTTCAGCTGCACGGATAAATTCCTGTCTGACTTCCTCATTTGGTATAAATACAAAACAAGCGCCACTTCCCAAAGCCACTGTTAAATTGCGATGCCATCAATATAACAAAATTACAGCTAATATCCTTTTCGTTTGCATAACTTTTCAAAGAATGCATTACTTTTAAAATCATCTCTTTATTCAGCTTTGAAATTATCCAGCAGGAAATCCGCCTCCGTATGGAAAAAACCGTCGGCAGCCGATGCCATTTCAATCTGTATAAATTTATTCATCATACACCGCCATATCTTCCAGTTCGTCCCTGTCAATCCCCATTTCATCCGCAAATGTGCCCTCAGCCTTTGCTTTAAACTATTACCCTCTCCAGCCTTGCCCCCATCCGGCTTAGAATCTCATTCGTAATCGTTCCCGCCTGCGCAGCAAGATCGCAGACAGAAATCTCCAGACTGCCTGAATGCCCGATCAGTACTGCGGTATCGCCCGCACACACATCTTCGATTCCACTCACATCTACGATTGTCTGATCCATACAAATCCGCCCAATGATCGGCGCCCTGCGCCCATGTATCAGCACACTCCCCGCGCCTTCAGACAAAGAGCGCGGCAGTCCGTCCGCATAGCCGATTGCAAGCGTGGCGATCCTTCGATCACGGTCAGCCGTATATTTCAGTCCATATCCCGCTGACTCTCCCTGATACAATGTCTTCACCGTTGCAATTCTTACTTTTAAAGACAAAACAGGCTGTAAATCTTCCTGCCAGCTCATCGTATCCGCTTTTGTACTAAGCACCCCGTACAAAGCGATACCTACCCTCGCATAATCTCCTGCCAGCTCCGGATAATTTAACACGCCATAGCTCGCAAGCATATGGAGCTTCGGACATGGGTATCCATACTCTTTGATCGTCTGAACTGCCTGATAAAAAGCCTCCGCCTGACGGCTCGTATATGCCCTGCCGTATACCTGCTGCGTATCCGATGCAGACAAATGCGTATATAGACCGTCTACAATTAAATGCTCCATCTGATACATCGCCAGAATCTGCGCAATATTATCACTCCGCTCTCCAAGACGATGCATTCCCGTATCAATGCCGATATGCACATGAATATCCTCTCCATATTGATTCAGCTGCACAGCATATTCATAATCAATGACCGTCTGTGTCAAATGATACCGGCACAGAAGCTCAAACTGCTCTGGATGTGTATAGCCTAAAATCAGAATCTCACCATAAATCCCCTTCTTTCGCAGCAGAATTCCTTCCTGAACACATGCTACACAAAAAGCATCCACTCCCATTTTCTGCAGCTCGCCCGCGATCAAGACCGCTCCATGCCCGTATGCGTCGGCCTTCACTGCCGGCATCAGCCTGCAGCTCGCAGGAAGTCTCGACCGCAGCATAGACACATTATGCTGCAGCGCTATATGATCCAGCTCCAGCCACGCACGTCCGCAGCTAAACTCTTCTGTATGTGCATCCTGAATCGCACCGCGCAGATTTTCTTTTCTCTTTAGACTTATTTTTTCTTTTGCTTTATTTTTTGCTTTATCTTCCGTTTTATTTATCAGCAGCTTCCTTTTATGCATTCTTTCTGCATTTTCTTCTTGATTTTCGACAAAGTTCGCTGCTTCTGTCTGTTCCCCGCTTCTATGTATAGTCCGGCCTTTATGCACCAGATGCCTGCGCTGCTCCTGTACACGCTGATGTATTCGATCTAAAAATATCGAAATCACCGCTGCCGCCGCCAGAGAACTAAAGAATACCGCCAGATAATGAATCAGACTGTTTTCTATTAACAGATTCCATTTGATTACTTTTGCAATTCCGCGGATGACTACAATCATTGCCGGATGCAGAATATAAATCCAGGTCGCCGCAGTCCCCAAATAACGCGTCAGCCTTCCACGCCTCTTCGACCGTAAGCCCGCGTTTTCCTGCCCGGCATCAAAAATCAGCAGCTTATACAAGAAATACATGACTGGCAGCAGAAAAACATACATACTGTCATGCCTTTGCATCTCAAAATTCCTTAGCAAAAACGCCTCGATTGTCATTGCGGCAAATGCCGCACACAGTCCCGCCCATAAAAAACGCAGATCTTCTTCTCTCTTTACTTCCTCTTCCTGCGCCTCTCCGAGCAGCAGAAAAATGGGTGCCATAAAAATGCCGTTTCTTGTATAAGAAAATACCTGGAATCCCGCCTCATAAATACTCTGAATCACCGGCACATTTTCCACAAATCCATAATAGCTGTCTCCAAACAGCCCTGCTGCGTACAGCACTGCTGCCGCGATCATCATCTGCCCTCGATTCAGAAAACAGCTCATTGCGTACACCAGAAAGACCCCCAGCATACACGCCGGAAAATACCACAAATGGTAAAAAGTCCCGTCAAAAATCAGCATACGCAGCGCATCTGCCACATTCAGCTTCTGATACTGTCCGGCATAAATCCCAATCGGAAGATAAATGATGATGGAAACAGCATATAGAAAAGCTATCTTTTTCACATAATCCAATACCCGTTTTCTGCCGCATTCCGGGAATGAAGATACGATAAACTGCCCCGTCACCATAAAGAAAAAAGGTACCGCAATCCTGCCCAACACTCTGGTAAGGAAAAAATCCGCACCTGTACTGAATGATGCAAGCGGCGAGGTGTGAATCGCTACAACAAGTGCCGCTGCCAATATACGAAACTGATCCAGTCTGCCATAACGCTGTCTTACACGCATATTTGCCTCCATTTATCCTGATCTGTACTGACGAGCAATAAAATCTGCCTGCAACGCCGACTCACGAACGTTATACCCGAGAACGAAAAAGTTTTCCAAATTCATTGGCGTTCGCGGGCGCATACGGGCAACAACTTTGGCAATCCATATCGTTTGCGAGTATAATGCCGGGAAGCTATATGAAATATTTTATCACTCGTATGTACTGTTTTATTTCTCTGATATTTCTGTAACTATAAAACCATCTATATTATTCCCGGATATGGAATACCGCTTTTTCGGATTCATTTCTATCTGAATAACCCCTGCTTCAATGTCACCAGACTTTTCATTCGACCGATTCATCGATATCCTGTCTCCTGTCTTTTCATTTGACCGTCTCATCGATTCCTGATCTTCTGCCTTTTTATTCGACTGGCTCATTGATTCCTGATCCTCTGGCATATGACAAAATCGATTGATTATACCCAGATCTTCAGCCAATTCATTCGATTTTTTTCCTGTCACTATGCCTTGATCCTTTATATATGATAGTTCCACAGATAAGTCTTTGTCTTCATAATGAAAAGATTTCTGTCCATATGGATATTCGCGCAGAAATGAAATATATTCCTCCAATGTCCATCCATGCTCTTTCATAATAGCAGCATGCGGAACTCCTACATACCGAAAATGCCACGGCTCATGGCCTATACCCGTAATGCTTTCTTTCCCCTTAGGGTACCTTTCAATAAACCCATACTCAGCGGCTCTATCCCGAAGCCTCTGGCAGATGCCGTAATAAGGGAAATCCGGACAGATAAAGTCAATCTCCTCCTGTTTTCTGCCCAGGTCAATGGCAAGTCCTGTCTGATGTTCACTATGTCCCGGCGCCGCTACATATGTCTCTGTAAATATCCGTCCATTTTCCTTCATGGAATCCGCCCAAATATGCTGCTGTTCCTTCATGGTACGCCATCCGCTGACTGGAACGATCTGCCGCCATCCACCAAGCTCCCGCAGCAGGCGATTTAGGCTGTGCGCCGCACACTGCTTCAGCCAGACCGACTTTCCATACACATCCTCTCTGCTTATTTTAATGTTACCACACTCTGCCTGCCCGCAGCCTCCCCGAAAGCTTCTGTCATACACATCTTCCCTTAGATTCCCGCTGCCCGTATCTGAATCATCTCGTTTTACATCCGCGCTCCTATCCATTAATCCGTCACAAATGCTCCGCGGATGAACACTTTCCTGATATGCATAGTCAGAATTTACCAGTATGAGGTTCCCTGCATGGATATCTTCTCTTTTCAGCGTAATAAGCATTATACGTTCACCGCCAGTTCAATAATTTTGTCCAGAATCTCGCCAAATGTATGTCCCGCTGCCTTCATCATGCCCGGATAACGGCTGTGCTCTGTAAATCCCGGAATCGTATTGACCTCATTAAATACAATCTGTCCTTCCGGTGTTAAAAACATATCCACACGCGCAAAACCGCTGCATCCAAGAGCCTGATAGATTATTTTTGCCGCCTGCTTTACCTCTTCTGCCTTGTCTGCGTGAATTCTGGCCGGCACATGAATCGCGGATGTCTTCAGCGTATACTTCTCTGTAAAATCAAAAAATCCCCCGGATAATTCAATCTCATCGACCTGTCCTACCATCAGTGTATCCCTGCCAAGCACTGCGCAGCCTACCTCAAAGCCATCTATATTTTCTTCTATTATCACCTGATCATCATACTGAAAAGCGAGCGCAATCGCATTGTGCAACTGCCCATATGCAGTTACCTTCGTCACGCCATAAGATGAGCCTGCCTTTACCGGCTTTACATACAGCGGATACCCGATTTGTGCGGCAAATTCATCCGCACAGCAGTATTCTGTCCCAAATGGCTCCTTCTTTAAAACGATTGCCTGCGGCACACGAATTCCCGCAGCTTCTGCCAGCTTATGGGCACGGTCTTTATCCATACACAATGCAGATGCCAAGACCCCACAGCCTGCCAGCGGGATTCCTGCCAGCTCAGCTGCTCCCTGCACTGTTCCATCTTCACCAAACTTACCATGCAGTACTGGAAATACGACATGAATCGGCAGTTTTTTTACCGCTCCATTCTCAATGAGCATCAGACAGTGCTCGCTTCGGTTTGGAGACAGTGCTGCCGGGATACAATCTCCCTGCTGATTCCATGTATCCTCACGGATTGCAGAGATATTTCCATGAAAATAAAACCAGTCTCCGTCCTTTGTAATGCCGATTGGAATAGGGTTATATTTATCCCTGTCCAGATTACTGATGACTGCACTGGCTGATTCCAGTGATACACTATATTCAGAAGAATATCCTCCGAAAATTACAGCAACATTTAACTTATCCATGATGAAGCCCTTCCTTTTTCTCACTTTATTTATTATTTTAAGATCAATCGCTGACAGATCGGAAGAGCACACGTCTGAACTCCAGTC
>CANDMV010000229.1 GCA_947385875.1 uncultured Eubacterium sp.
CATATCATGCCCTGTGGGTACATCTCACAGAAAGCATTTTTCAAACACGCTCTAGCCGATTTGAGATAAATTCGTCAATTCACATGCTTTTACCAGCTCAGCAATACTCGAATCAAACACATATAATAGTAGATGGCCGGCATCGGAATTCTCTTCAGCCAGTCTGGATGAGTCATGGATAGCTCCCTGTTTTTTTCTGCCAGACTGCCTGCAAGCCTATGATTCCAGCAATTTCCACGGTATTTGAATGTCAAAGCCCTCATCTGGCTGCGCAGCATCTGAGCATCCGACATATAACGCACAACTAAATCTCCCTGCCTGACCGCACGCTTCAATAGTTCCAGAGCTTTTTGACTGCGGACGATATATCCGGTATATTTTACCGGTGCTTTCTTCATTTCAGGCAGCCAGACATCTCCAAAGCTGATGTCAGCCGCTGCTGCGAACTGATCTTTGCAGCTGAGACACCGTTTTTGCACGAAAAAATATGCATTTTTATATGCGCAGATGGATTTTGTATAGGAAAAATCCTGACAAGTCCCGTTTTTATACAAAACACTGGATGTGCCCCGCCAATGTCCCCTGCGGTAATAAAGCCTGTCTGCTCCTTCACAGGAAATCCGGCATTTGTCAAGCGCCATTTCTGATGCCGCAGCATCATGCGCCCCGCTGCAGAACAGCCCTATCTTTAATATAATCCTGCTTCTAAGCATCTCGTCTTGTTCCAGAATACGGGAAAATGCGTACATCATACAAGGAGTCAACACAACCGCCAGCCTTCCGTCAAATTCTCTGAGCTGTTTTAAATGCGCCATCATTGGAATATGCATATACACACTGGAAGACGCTTCACGAATCTGCTCTGGAGTTGTCGCGATATAAGTATCATAAGTAAGCTTTCCCTCCTCTGTAAACGCCGTTTTTACAACCCACGCGCCGTCAATATCCCTGTTTTTCAAAAGACTGCACAGCAGCGCCGTAACCATTCCGCCTGAAGCTGCGTTGGCACGGATGCTGTCATCTGCGGCATAGCCCATTCCACAGGAAATATGAGGAGCAATATAAAAATCGGGATGATCCAGATCGATCACATGGTTTATTACATGCTTTCGTTTTTTTAAACGTGTCTTCATAATTTTTGATGTATGATATTTATCCTTTTGTGAATAATACATTTCATTCTTTGGGTATACCTCATTTCTTGTATATTCCTCATCCCTTGGGCATCCCTCATTCCTTGTATCTGCTTCATTCCTTGTATCTGCTTCATTCCTTGTATCTGCCTCATTCCTTGGGTCCGCTTCTTTTTGTTCTAATATTCGTTCCAGTATCTGCACTGCATATTTTATATTTTTTGCAGAGCTTTCTTTTACTTTTGGCAGACGCTGCGCTATTTCTTCTCTGATTACCTCCTGATGCATAACTAAATCTTCGAAGCTCTGCCGCAGCTGCTCTTCACTAAGCGTGGTGTAATCTGCGCTATATTCTCCCAGCCCAAACTGCTCCATGACTTCCTGATATTTATGGCTCCAGCCGATCAGCATAACCGGCACCTGTCGGGATAATGCAAATACCATCGCATGAAAGCGCGATGCAACTACCAGCTCACACTGACCAATATAAGCTCTGATTTCTTCTGCATCCATTTCCCTGTGCTCCCACAAAAGTCTGCCGCCATTATTGCGCTGCTGCCTGGCATAAGATGTCTGACGGTATGCCCTGGCGATTGCATCCCCGATCATCAAATCATTATTACGGGGTTTTTTGGAATGAATACGGGCTGCATTGGCAAACATATATACCTGATACCCCCGCTGATTCAAATAGCAGATAAAATTGACCATAATCCCGCAGTAATCGATGCCCAGCTTCCTGCATCGGCGTTCTACCACAGAGCTGATCGAAAGCCCTGCCATATGAGAAACTCCTGCCTGCATACACGCCTTCTGTACACGCCTATTGACTTTTTCATCTTCCGGCATAGTAAATGCACCGTCCGCGCATAAGCGTACATTCTGCCTAATGCCTATAGCATGAAGATGTCCCATTGTAAACCGGCCGCGTGCAATCAAAAGCTCAGCTTTCGGCAGAATCCATTTTGCTAAAAAACGATTGTAGCTGTTATGAAACGGCCCCATTGCCTGCGAATATTTTACAAGCGGAGCTCCCATAAGCATCGGGACTGCCGCGCAGACAAATGCATACGTATTCAGTATAAAGCCCCTGCTGTCTGAAAAAGCAATGCCTGCCTCATCTAAGACGATATCCGCTTCCGCATAAGTTTTTAGAATTTGATTTTGCAGCAGCACCGCGCGTATCGGCGGACACCAGCCGAAGATACGATATAATACTGCACAGGGAAACGTCAGAAATAACAAACGCTGCGGCTGCGCCGGTACTATATTTACAAAATCATGCGGACACTGAAGTCTATCCTCTGATGGATATACACTCATCAGCTGAATATTAAGGCGGTCACCGTATACTTCTTTCAGCTGTGCTATCGAGCTTTGAAGCATTGCCGCTGCTCCCTTATTGCCGCTGTAGCTGGCTGCTGTAATCGCTATATTAAGATCTTTCATATTTTTTCTGCACATTCTTTCTATTGCTTTATCTATTGACTTGAAGCTGCATCCTGTGTATCAGCATTCACCATATATTTTGCATCGATCAGCTCTGGTGCAATAGAGCTGATTTTCAGCTGGTCTTCTTCCTGAAGGCTGTTGTACCACATAATCCATTCTACCGTTTCTTTCCGCAGGCTGTTCGTTCCATACCAGCTGCCCTGAAAACAAATCATGCCGCTATCATCCTCACTGAATGTAACAGCACGCTCCTTAAGGCTTAAAGTATCATAATTATATTTCGTAATCTCCGATACTTTTTCCGTGCGGATTTCACCATCCTGTGAGCTCAGAATCAAATGACTGTTTTTTAAATATCTCTCCATCGAAGCAGCCCATGTCTGAAACACCTCATCGTCATAGATCAAGCTGCTGCCGCCGCTTAGATGAAATTCAAATTCAGAAGATGCCATCAAAAGAGGCCTGCCCTCTTCATCCAGGCGGTATACCTCATAGCTGTAGCCTCCATAATTCCATCGGTCTTCGATATGCACGATCAAAATAAAAGAAGTCTTCCCAATGCTGCCCAGATAAATATTATTCCATCCGGCTCTTGCTGTATGAACATCCTGTGAGGACAAGACCTGTCCATCCGCGTTTTTAAACAGTACAATCCCTGTATCTCCGTCACCCTTCTGATCTCTATAGACTTCGATCGTTTCACTGCCTTCACTGTCTGAAATATCCATCGTCTCTGACGATACCAGAGAATACTTTTCGTAAAAAGCATCTCTCCCATCCGATTCTGCGATCTCATCATACGGATTGTATTCGGATATGCCCCGCAGAGGGGTAATGCCATAATGAAACCATACACTCTTTAACACAGCATACACAATCTGTCCATCTTTAAACCCAAGCAGACACGGCCTGTTCAAATAATCTCCGCCATGTTCTATATAGCTTGCAAATTGGTCAAATGTTACTTCCTTGTAATCTACGCCATCCATGCTGACATTAATCACAAACCGGCAGTCGTCTGAAAAAGAAAGCGGCTCCCCCTCCTCAAACGGAAAATCTAAAGGCTGTACATACGTATCGACTGTTCGTTCACTCCTAGAAATTGTGCGGATACTGACATCATAAAAAGCCTGATCTGTCTGCCCGGAAACATTTGGAAACTGTGCCTGACCATCCACATTCACAAAACGGTCTGCTAAATAATTGTTACTCTGTGCAGATGAACCTGATGCAGATGATTCCGCTCTCTCACCGTCCGAATTAGAAAATCCCTCTCCCTGAATACTCTCGAATTTTTGCTGCCCGTCTTTTCTCTGCGACTGGAAGGAACCCTTCTCCAAAATCGAAGACGTGCCGTCATTCTCTTTTTTTGCATCAACACTAGGATTTGCTGACAGTAAAACGATTCCTGCTGCACATAATGCCGCAGCGCCCCGTACTGCAAAAGCGGTTGGTTTTTGATAACGCAGGACATTTTTAATCCGGCTGCCGGTATCCCCTTCACCAAAAGCTAACGGCACATCTTTCATCGCGGCCTTCCCAACCGCCATCGATAAAAGAGAACTGGAATAATCTTTTTTCACATCCCTGCCCATACGGCGGAGCACGGCTTCATCGCATGACATTTCCATATCTTTTCCGCTTAGGAAAAAAGCTGCCCATACGAGCGGATTAAACCAGTGCAGATACAAAGCCATGCAGCTGACAAGCTTTATCAAATGATCTTTTCTTTTGATATGAATCTGCTCATGAAGCAGGATATATTCCTGCTCATTCTCTTCCAAATGATACGGAAGATAAATTTTAGGCCCAAAAATCCCCATCACAAAAGGCGTTGCAATGCCTTCCATTTTATATATATTCTCTTTTTCCCATGATGCATTCTTCAAGCTTCGATTTAATTTCCATACTTTAATAAAATTCCAGGTAATGAGCACACCTATTCCAAGAAGCCAGATGGCAGATGCCGTTTTGACAGCCCCATTCGTGTGCAAAGTGCCGGAAGCTTTCCGCTCTTTGCGCACAGAATCAGACTGCACGCTGCCGGCTTCTCCACTTTCCTCGAACACAGAAGAAGAATCCTCCGGCTGCACATGCACCATCATCTCTTGAGGTATGTATTCCAGTCTTCCCGTGGAAACAGCAGAAGTATGAAACACAGAAAACGGAGAAAAGAAAGCCGTAAAAGACACCGGGCAAAACAGCCGAAACAGCACAGCAGCCCAAAGGCAGTAGCAAAATATTTTGGGAGCTTTTTTCAAAAGAATCCGCATCAAAAGGACTGCCAAAATCACAATGCTGCCTGTCATGCTCATATTCAACACCTGAATAAACAATTTTTCAATCATGGCTCTCCTCCTCATACTCATCGATTAATTTCTTCAGCTCCATAATCTCACAGCTGCTCAGCCTTTTCCTTTTTGAAAAAGCAGCTATAAACCTAGGCAGGGAACCGTTAAAGGTTTCATTGACAAACTGTTCTCCCTGCGCAGCCCGAAACTCTTCTTCTGTCATAAGGGCTGACACCGTGCCCTTTTCATTGACAAACATCTGCCTGTCGCACAGCCGCTTCAGCATTGTATAAGACGTTGTGCGTTTCCAGCCGAACGCTTCCTGGCATAGTTTTGTCAGTTCACCGGAACGGATCGGCGCATGTGCCCAGATGAGTTTTGCAAATTTTAGCTCCATATCACCTAATTTGTATTGTTCCATAGACAGCCTCCTATTGACATTATATTGTCTAATATATATAGACAATATAAGTCTAACTCTATTAGACACATTTGTCAAGCACTGTCTTCATGAATACACAGATAAAAGGTTACAGTTCAGCCTTCGGCTTCACTGTAACGGAATCCGGCTCATTGAAAGTTCG
>CANDMV010000230.1 GCA_947385875.1 uncultured Eubacterium sp.
GTTTTATTTTCGTAGCAAGGTGCATACGCATTTATTCAAGTGCGAAGTTTGAGTTATATAATAAAATCTTCTGCATTTCTTATTCCTTTGTTAATTTTATAATAGAAAGTGATTCAGAAGTGCAAAAATGCACCCGCTGCTTGGTCTAAGCCAAAAAATGCGGCCTGCCAAGCATCCGGTCCTTCGCCCTTTTAAAGTTACAGTTCAGCCTTCGGCTTTACTGTAACGGAATCCGGCTCATTGAATGTTCGCCTTTGGCGAAGAGCCGGATTCCCTCTTGGCATAATTTACACGATCATACGAACTTTGCAGTAAATGCAAAGTACTGGGCTGAACTGTTACCTTTTAAAACTATAATGTTCATATTTTTCTTGACAAACTCAATATTAATATATATAATCATCTTACAAACTACAGTTGGAGGTTTTGCTTTATGACGAATATAGATCTGCTATTTAATGATTTGCTGCACTACATTTCGAAATGGAAGTCAGGAGAAACCCCTGAGCCAAAAAATTATTTTAAAGATAAGCCTTACAGCAGATTATGGGACAGTTTTCTTGACTCATTTTTTAAAGGCGTGTGTCCCTTAGCCATGCAGACCACATTGGAACATGAAAAATGGAAAATAATGAAAAATGATGTATCAGAAGATGAAGCTCTCGAAACCATTCTGCTAGAAAAATTGTTGTATCATTTCTATCTAGGTGATGATATACAAATTGCAGAGCTGACAAATAACTTTGCTTCAAATCAGCTGTGTGCAAAATATGCTGTCTTGCTTGATCAATTATGGAACTCTAAATACGCTGACAACAACAAAGCCAACAAAACAGAAACCTCCTGTGAAGCCAGTTTCACTGTTTTATTAGATGAATTTCACACAACAGACGGCTTAAATCAGACACCGTTAGAACAATGTTTCTTGAGCATTCAAATGGAAATAGACAGTTTGCTTGAAATTCAAAAAATTGAGCTTCTACGCAAAATGTTAAAACTACACATTCCACAAGAAATTATACGTGATGTTTTTTCTGAATTGAATCCAGAATATCTAAATATCATCAACAGCGCTAAGGATGACAGTTCATATGATATTTACATCAAGCTGTTCAATCAACAGCTTGTTAATATAAAACCTCCAGTTTTTAATTATAAAAACTTAAACAAAATAGAAGCACGTATATACCAACTTTTACAGCATTATTTTATGACTTAGTATTGCCCTGCACAGTAATGTGCAGGACTGTCTGGACGGTTATTTTGAAAGGCTGCAGTTTGGCATGGCAGGATACGGTCAAGGATATGTGAAAATCGTGCAAGAAATGTATATGCGGGGATTTGAATTCTGTCCGATGAGGTTGGATATCGTAAATGTCAAGCGTTTTTAGATGAATGTGAGCAAATCTATGGCAGACATGATAGATGAACCAGCTGTCTATGTTTGATTTTGCATCGATGGTATATGGCTTGGCATATGCATTCGGTAAGCTCTGGGTGTCACCCCGACAATCCGCTTGAACATACGTGTAAAATAATTAATATCCGAAATGCCGCACCGCTGTGCAATCGTCTTAATCGGCAGGTCGGTTCCGCTCAAATACTGCTGTGCCTGGAACATGCGGCAGCGGTTTACAAATTCGGTCAGCGACATTTTCGTTTCTTTTTTAAACAGCGTGGATAGATAGCTGGAATTTACGCACAGTACCTTGGCTAGTGTGTGCAGGCTTAAATCGGCTGACAGATTGGTACGGATATATGTAATAGCCCTGCGGATTAGCAGGGAGTATGCCAGAAGGCTGGAGCTGTCAATCAGCCGGCAGTATTCATATACCATTTTCAGGCCAAAGCTGTGGCATTGTTCAGGATCTGTAATTTCTTCAATCCGGCGGATATTCTGGTTGGAATAGGCGTCAATTTCGATCGGGTGTACGCCGACCTGCTCTGCTGCCTTCCGAAGCAGTGTATTTAATGTAATGAAGAGATCTTTGCGGTCACGCAGGATGTCATTCAGTCTTTGCGGAAATGCGCAGGCACATATTTTATTATAATATTCTGCCGCTTGTTCGACATTTGCTTTAGTGACCGCCATGATAAGCTCTGTTTCGTACCGGTAGCGCTTTTCGATCTGCAGTATGCTTTGCAGAGGGAGCCCTGGAATTTCAAAGCGGCTGTCAATAAGCTTTACTAATTCACCCGGGTCGTCATCTCGTTCATAAACGATGCGGCAGCGATTTTCTTCGCACAGCGTGTCGGTAATAAGCTGGATAATGATTGGAAATGCATCGGATATAGGAGTCAGTTTTTTGTATATGGCTGTGACAACTGTATATAGATGCGGCGGCAGATGGTAATGCTCCAGCAGCTTTATGATATTTTCATCGGTCATGATATTATAAATAAGCGGGCCGATGACAAGCCGCTTTCCATCCTCTGAAACAGGCATCAGATAATATGCAAACTCGAACAAGTCGACAAATTGATAAATGGTCTTTTCTTCGTTTCGTGTAGAAAAGAAATGCTGCCAGAATTCATCTGCCTTCTTTTTTCCAATCAGACTCTGCCGCAGTCCAAGATCAATCCCTTCCCATGAGTCGCAGGGGAATTCTAAAAAATGGTATGGAATATGAAAAGCGGCAAACATTTTTTCTATAAAATTCTTATTATTTTGGTTCATGAATATACACTTTCTTACATTTATCTCACAATTTGACAATTTTTTTAGTAATATTATAGTATGCTGCTGTTCGAAGATCTTCTGTGGTTTATAATGATTTACTTATAGCATAAATTAAACTGGAATACAATCGATTCTGAAAATTATGCTTAAAACACTAAAAATTATCACTATACGCAGAGGTAAAAGAATAATACAATAAAAAGTATAAAAAACTAATGCAGAAGAGTAGTAAAATATACAATATGCACAATAAATGGTTGGCTGCAGTATATTGATTCATCTGCGAAAGGAGAGGGAAATGAGAGATATTATACATTTGAACGAAGGATGGAAGTTTGTCAAGCAGGATGTCGGACTGCCGGAAATCTATCCTATCGATTGGTCAGATGTCGATTTGCCGCATACGTGGAACGCGGTAGACGGGCATGACGGGAACGGAAGCTATGACAGGGGAAGCTACTGGTATGCGAAGAGATTCGCGACACCGGCACAGCCGCTTGCAGGGGGAAGAGTGTACGTGGAAATTCTGGCAGCCGGGCAGCAGGCGTCAGTCTATGTAAATGGGGAAAAAGCTGCATACCATGAGGGGGGTTATTCGATTTTTAGGGCAGATATTACAGATCTGTGTAAGGATGATGAGGAAAACCTTTTGGTTGTCAACTGTTCAAATGAGTATAAGGACAGTGTGTATCCGCAGTCTGCGGACTTTACCTTTTATGGAGGATTGTACCGCGGCGTGAATATTATTAGTGTTCCGAATACACATTTTGATCTGGATTATTATGGAGGATGCGGCCTTACAGTGACGCCTGCCCCGGACGGTCAGGGTGGCGCGGTATTTGATCTGAAGGCTTATGTAACCAATCCGGATGAAAATTTTACTGTTTTATATTCAGTCTGTGACCGGGACGGCAGAGAGGTTGCTTCTGCAGTGCGCCCAGCTGATGATAGTGCTGTAAAGCTCTATGTGGGGAATGTCAATTTATGGGGAATTGACGATCCGTATCTGTATACGGTAACAGCTGTTCTTCAGCGCAGGAATGAGGCATATGATGAGGTATCTGTCAGGGCAGGGGTGCGGACGTTTGCTTGTACGCCGACGGAGGGATTTGTCCTGAACGGTGTACAGACCCCGCTGCGCGGTGTTTCTCGTCATCAGGATCAGCTTTATAAAGGCAATGCGCTCTCCAGAGAGGATCATTATCTGGATGCGGCACTGATTAAGGAGCTGGGTGCGAACACTATCCGACTGGCGCATTATCAGCATTCTCAGGATTTTTATGATGCATGTGATGAGCTTGGATTTATCATATGGGCGGAGATTCCTTTTATCAGTGTATTTAACAAGGATCCGGCGGCGCATGAGAACTGCATCAGCCAGATGAAAGAGCTGATTACGCAGAATTATAACCATCCTTCGATCTGTTTTTGGGGCATATCCAATGAGATCTTAATCGGCGGGATTTCACAGAAGCTGGTGGATAACCATAAAGAGCTGAATGAGCTCTGCCATAAGATGGATCCGACAAGGCTGACGACGATCGCTCATGTCTCTATGACGCCGATTGATAGTCCGATGCATGAGATCACGGATGTAATCAGTTATAATCACTACTTTGGCTGGTATGGCGGGAAAATGGAAGATAACGGGCCTTGGCTCGACCATTTCCATGAGGAGCATCCAGACCTCTGTCTTGGAATGAGCGAGTATGGTTGTGAGGGCGTGATTACCAATCATGGGCCGAATCCGGCTTGTAAGGATTATTCGGAAGAATATCAGGCACTGTATCATGAGCATATGGCAGAGGTATTTGACGAGCGTCCGTGGCTCTGGTCTACCCATGTATGGAATATGTTCGATTTTGGCTGTGCAGCCAGAAACGAGGGCGGTGTAGCAGGAAGGAACAACAAAGGCCTGATGACGATGGACCGCAAGACAAAAAAAGATGCTTATTATATCTATCAGGCTTACTGGACAACGAAGCCTATGGTACATATCTGTGGAAGACGTTATGCGCAGCGCGCAGGAGAGACGACGCAGGTAAGGGTTTATTCCAATCAGCCGTCAGTATCGCTGTACCTCAATGGTAAATGCCTGGAGACTAAGACGGAAAAGAAGGTGTTTGTATTCACAGTTGCTTTGGAGGAAGGGCAGAATATCCTGTTGGCGAAGGCCGGCGATGTAATGGATTCCATTACGTTGGAAAAGGTAGAAAAGGAGCCGGAGATTTATGTGCTGCCGGAAGTAAATGAGCGTGCTGAGGGAGTGGCTAACTGGTTTCAGAGCATAGGTGACATGGACTTAAAAGCTCCGATGGAATTCCCGGAAGGTAAATGGAATGTAAGGTGTACAATGGAAGAGATGGCATCCTGTCCGGAAGCATTAGAGATCGTTTCAAAAGCAGTGAAGCTGGCTACGAATTTTACGATCAAGCCAGGTGAGGGCATGTGGGATATGATGAAGACGATGGCGCCGGAAAGCCTGGTATCGATGGCCAGCGGCATGATTCCGGAGGGCTTTTTGGAAAGCCTGAATGCAAAGCTGATTCAGATTAATAAGGAATAGTAGAAAGCATCATAAAGGAGAATAGTTATGGCACAACAAAAACTCTCTGTACCTCCATTTGGGATGAAGGACAAAATAGGGTATGCGTTTGGGGATTTTGGAAATGATTTTACGTTTATACTTTCATCTATGTTCATGATGAAATTTTATACAGACATTATGGGCATATCGGCGGGTGTTGTCGGTGCGCTGATGATGGCGGCGCGGTTT
>CANDMV010000231.1 GCA_947385875.1 uncultured Eubacterium sp.
TGGGAAAAGAAAATTTTAAATTGATTGCGAATAATAAAAAGGCGCGGCACGATTATTTTTTAGAAGAAACGTATGAATGCGGGGTCAGTCTGCATGGTACAGAGGTGAAATCTCTGCGTATGGGCAGATGCAGCATCAAGGAGTCTTTTGTGCACATCGAAAATGGTGAAGTTATTATATATGGGATGCATATCAGTCCATATGAAAAGGGAAATATTTTCAACCGGGATCCGCTGCGGCCGAAAAAACTGCTGATGCATAAGCGGGAGATTATGAAGCTTCAGGGGCAGATTAAGGAAAAGGGATATACCATCGTGCCGGTGCAGGTATACTTTAAAGGAAGTCTTGTAAAAGTGCAGATTGCGCTTGCGAAGGGTAAAAAGCTGTATGATAAGAGGCAGGATATAGCGAAAAAAGACCAGCGCAGAGAAGCGGAGAGGGATTTTAAAGTGCGTAATTTATATTGACTGCCGGAAGCAGATCAGTGCTTTCAAAAATCTGCTGCAGTCAGGGTGTTCTGGTCGGAGGAGGAAGGTGTATCGTCGTCTGACAAAAATATGGCGATGACAGAAATAGCGGGTGCGCATCTCCTTCCTTTTCCGATTCAGCTGTCGAAGAATCTATATTTATATTTCTTTTAGTAAATTTCTATTATTTTCTGACAATTTTTCTATGATACATAGGAGCCAGTATTCCGTATTCCGAGTTCCGAATAGTATAGAAATCAGCGTCTGTCGAATATGGGAGTTTCTATTATAAGCAGTTCTGTGTATTTTCAATTTTTTATAGTGGTACCTGTTTGTTGTATTTTAACATGAATGACCGACAGCCTGCTTTTAAGTGGGCTGTAGTCTGCAGCTTTTAGCATATGTAAGAACTATATCTATAGGATAATAGCTTGAGTCATGATAAAATCAAAATAAAAATGGAAAATCCGTGAAAATCACTGTCTTAACGACAAAATTCGACAGTTTTCCTTCGAGCCACTTCTATATTATAAGGGAACGGGGAAAATCGTCTTTTTCTGAATATGCTGTTGGTTTTGCGGATTTTCTGCCGATGATTAGGAGGTTAAAGTCATGACTCAATTAAATGTAGGAATTGCAGATGATAATGAAAAGATGGTTCAGTTGTTAGGCGATATTGTTAAAAGTGATAAAGAGCTGAATGTCGTTGGTATTGCAAAAGATGGTGTAGAAGCCTGTGAGATGATTCGGACAAAAGAACCGGATGTAGTGCTGCTTGATATTGTAATGCCGAAACTGGATGGACTTGGTGTACTGGCTAAAATCAATAATGACAGAACGATCAAGAAACATCCCGCATTTATCATGATTAGTGCAATCGGACAGGAAAAGATTACGGAAGATGCATTTAGTCTGGGTGCAGATTATTATATTATGAAGCCTTTTGATAACGATATGGTGGTCAATCAAATTAAATTGATCCGCGACCGCAATATGAGAAAAGCCAATGAACCAAAGAAAGCAAATGCATACGAAAAATATCAGGAGCCGGTAGAGCGGGACTTGGAAGCAGATGTGACAAATATCATTCATGAAATAGGCGTACCCGCCCATATTAAAGGGTATCAGTATCTGCGTGAAGCAATTATGATGTCCGTAAATGATATTGAGATGCTGAATTCTATAACAAAGATTTTATATCCAACGATAGCGAAGCAGTTTCAGACCACGCCGAGCAGAGTAGAGCGTGCGATACGTCATGCGATAGAAGTGGCATGGTCAAGGGGCAAGATGGATACGATTGACGAATTATTTGGATATACGATCAATAATGGCAAGGGAAAGCCGACGAATTCTGAATTTATAGCATTAATTGCAGATAAAATTAGGTTGGAATACCGATCGAAATAGAGTATAATGTCAATATACCATTATACCTTTCGGAGGAATTTTCATGAAAAAAGTATTATTTGTAACATCTGAGGCAGTACCTTTTATCAAGACGGGAGGGCTTGCAGATGTAGCAGGATCTTTGCCTCGGTATTTTGACAAAACAAAATATGACGTGCGCATTATTTTGCCGAAATATGTCTGCATGGAGGATGGGATGAAGGAACAGATGCGCTTTCATTCCAGGTTTTATGTAAAGCTGAGCTGGAGGAGCCAATATGTAGGAGTGCTTGAGTCGAAAGCAGATGGGATTACTTATTACTTCATCGACAATGAATATTATTTTGCTGGAACAAAGCCTTATAATAATATTTATGAGGATGTAGAGAAATTTGCGTATTTTTCCAAGGCAGTATTGGAAGCTCTGCCGGTGATTGATTTTCGGCCGGATATTCTGCACTGCCATGACTGGCAGACAGGACTGATTCCAGTATATTTGAAGAACGAATATCAAAAAGACGAATTTTATCAGGGAATGCGAACAATCTTTACAATTCACAACCTGCAGTTTCAAGGGCGCTGGATTATGCAGGTGGTTAAGGATATCACAGGACTTCCAGAACAACTGTTTACAGCCGATAAGCTGGAATCCTACGGAGAAGCAAACTATCTAAAAGGAGGAGTAGTTTATTCAGATATTATCACAACTGTCAGCAGGACATATGCACATGAAATCACAACTCAGAGCAGTGGAGAAGGACTCGATGGATTAATGCGGGCCAGGCAGAAAGATTTATATGGGATTGTCAACGGCTTGGATTATCAGGTGTTTGATCCAGAGTCAGATTCATATATCTGCCATCCATTTTCAAAGGAAAATTTATCAGAAGGAAAGAGCATCAATAAGAGTATGCTGCAAAAACAGCTGGGGCTGGAAGAAGATGACAGTATTATGATGATCGGCATAGTGACGCGGATGACAAATCAAAAAGGTCTGGAGCTGGTGGATGCTGTTTTAGATGAGCTTCTGGCAAATGCGCGTATTCAGATTGTGGTGTTGGGCACTGGACAGGGGAATTTTGAAAACATGTTCCGCCATTATGCTTGGAAATATGAAGACAAGCTGTCAGCAAATATTTTTTATTCCGAAGAGCTGGCACATAGAATTTATGCTTCCTGTGATGCGTTTTTAATGCCGTCGCTGTTTGAACCATGCGGGCTCAGCCAGTTAATCAGTATGCGCTATGGAACCGTTCCGATTGTACGGGAAACCGGCGGTCTGAAGGATACGGTGGAGGCTTACAATCGTTATGAGCAGACAGGAAACGGTTTCAGCTTCTGCAATTTTAATGCGCGGGAGATGCTTTCGACATTATATTATGCAATGGATATTTATTATAACCATAGAGATGACTGGAATGCAATCGCGCAGCGGGGCATGGATGAGGATTTTTCATGGGACCATTCTGCGAGAGAATACGAAAAAATATATGATATGCTGTAGGCTTTGTCTTTCATGCAGATTCTGGGTATTGTGTAAAAGCAGCACCTTTACTGTCAGGATGAAGTGAGGGTGGTTACTTTTCACAGATCAGGAACGCGCATTAGCTGCGCGTTCCGTACTCAACGGGCATGATATGAGAATATGATTCAGGTATGAGGGGGATTTTGCAAAGCAAGCTTTCAATATTGCCCCGAATCGTTGCTATGAGCGGCCTCAGGCCGTGAATAGTAACTGGAGGTGCTGTTTTATTATGCTCTGGCAGCAGCTGCCTTCGTTTATATCGATAGTTTATGATATAGGTATCATATTATTTATTTTTAAGATTTCTGTAATTGTTTCTACATCTTCTTGTAATTTCTTTATGTCGTGGCTTAAATGGTAATGGTTGTAATTCATGGTAACTTCAATGCCTTTAAGCTTATCTGACATGTGTTCTTGTTTGAATTTTAAGGTATTTAATGTATCATAAATCGGTAAGAAGCGTTCATCGAGTTTTTGATCATACTGTGAGAAGCGTTCGTCGAGTTTTTGATCATACTGTGAGAAGCGTTCGTCGAGTTTTTGATCCATCATTTCGGATATTTTTGATAATAATTCATGATCTTCCATGCCTATATCCTCCTTATACATATGTATTTGTCTAAAAGTATATCATATTTATAGTATAAAGTCTATTGAGCTGTGCCTAAGAGTTTTGTTTGCAGGTGTCATGCAGACGCTGTGTTTGTCAACAGATGAAAAAGATTTATATGGAATTCTGAGAATTGTCTGAAGATGTGTCGTTTACGGTGGAACATATACTAAGTGTCTGCTTAGATTTGGAATAAAAGTAAACATGCATGCTTAACACCTCGTCAGCAGCGAGTTCTTTTTGATTGATTTCAGCTACCATATTCGCAAATTCTGTATAATGAATGCGGTTGGCAGCAGGAAGAATGATGACTTCATGTATACTGCTGGGCAGTATAAATAGGTCTGAATTCATTTTTTGTGAGATATTGGCAAGCAAATTCGGATAAAGTATACAGCTTGCACCATAGAGCTTGTGGAAATTTGTCAATATGTACATTGGGCAGAAAGAATCTGCGGCATAGGCAGGATCCGGAACGGACAGGCTGTTATCGTCAAATGTATCGGAAAGAATCAGAGATACATTTCGAAAATCATATGGAAGCAGCAGTGGTGTGGAATGAGAGGTCAGCCGCATCAGATCATCGGCAGTAACATGCCAGAGCTTTAGATGGCTGTTGTGAATGAGTATGGTAGCATTGCCTCTATCTGAGATTTTTAGCAGGCAGTAAAAAACGATAGCAAGATCTAGATATTTAATATGAGGGATAGTGCTTAGCAGATCTTTGTTTTTATCATAATTAATGACACGGTAGGCAAGAAAGTCTTTTACCAGATCATAATCAGTAAAAAAATCCAGATCGAGACTTTCTGTAGTCTTGTTATGCTCATAGGTCAGCAGTATATCCCGGCAGATTGCTTCGAAGTCTGGGAAAACATCCTGCCTTTCGTAATAGTAATTTAGAAAAATGGTTGGTGAAATATTGCTCTGGCTGGTTGAAATTGTAAGGCCGTCCAGAACAAGTCCATTATTTTTGGGTATCTGCTGAAGCTGCACAAATGCATCGGGTGCGAGAAGCTGTCTGATTCGCTGGCAGATTTCATTTTTGAATTCTTCATAAGTCATTGAATACCTCCATATTTGAGTAATTTGGGAAGGAATGGGAAATGTCAATCACCAATACAATTTACAATGAAAATCCTATCGAAAGCGATTTCGATTCAAAGATCCCCATAGGGCATGATGTCCAAAATACGCATATAACATTTTATAGTATGAGCGTATGCGAGTTTAGAAATAGATTATGATGAATAGACCTGATTAACAAGAAAATCTACGCTGAAATGATTAAATGACATTTGCGTGAATTTAATGTAACATGTTTTATTCGAAAATGCAAGTAGTTTTTATTAAATATCTAAAAATGTGTAACAGTTAGGTAACAGTTCAGATAGGGTGTTACATTTGTGGATACCCGGACGCCGGGTGAGAGGAGCTGTCCCGTCTTCCGGTGACTTTTCCA
>CANDMV010000232.1 GCA_947385875.1 uncultured Eubacterium sp.
GCAGGATTGGGGAAGCAATCGGGATAAGGTGGGAAGATGTAAATTTTGAAAAACGCATAATCAGCATCAACCACAGTTTGGTTTATTACAGCAGGGAATTTAAGGAACACCCGATGTGTACATTTTCTATATCACTCCCAAAGAAAGAAGCGGGTATACGATTTATTCCGATGATGGATGCGGTCTATGATGCACTCCGGGCGGAGCTTGCAGACCAGCAGGAAAATGGATTCAATGAAACGGAGATTGATGGGATGAAAGGTTTTATCTTTATGAACCGTTTTGGGTATGTCCACAATCCGCAGTCTATCAACCGGGCAATCAAGCGTATATACGAATCGTACAATGCAGAAGAAGTGGTTAATGCTTCCAAGCAACACCGGGAGCCTGTGCTAATACCACATTTCTCATGTCATCATTTGAGGCATACCTTTTGTTCGAGGTTTTGCGAGAATGAAACAAATTTAAAGGTGATCCAGTCCATAATGGGACACGCTAATATTGAAACCACAATGGACATTTATGCGGAAGTCACCGATGCAACGAAACAGGAATCGATTGAAACTTTAGCACACAAATTGGATGTATTTTAGGAAAGGGTCTGGCTAGAGCGTATTTGAAAAATGCTTTCCGTGAGATGTACACACAGGGCATGATATGCTTCACACTTTGTACCCACAGGGCATGATATGGAAAATTTATCCCAAATTTATGAGGCATAGCGGGCTATGTTGATTAAATTTGGGATGAATTATCCGCAAAGTGGGGAGTGCAGATCGCGGGAATGATTTTTCAAACACGCTCTAGGACTGACAGAGGGTACGACAACTTGTGTGACATACGACAAGAGTACGAAAAATTCAAGGGTTTAAGGCATCTGACACTCCGGTTTGACATCAATTTGACATCAAATTTACATCTCTTGGTGGACACATATGGACTAAGAAATCTCATTTCAAGATTTTTCTCTGTCAAAACTAAATAGTTGAATGCTATTGAAAGGACATTTTCCTATAACAGGAAGGTGTCCTTTTCTGCTGTTATGGTTTAAATATTAATATTTATCAGTGAGGCAGTTTTGGTGAAAAACACAGCATTAAGTACAGAAAAAAAGATTATCCGGATAACTTATATGGTTATGTATTTTGGTTTTATATATTTGTCTGCAGGCAGCTTTTTATTTTTTATCATAAAGGTTATCTGATGTTCCGGTTTGTTACCATATATTCCGTGACAAAAGGAAAGTGCTGCTTTTATACAATGAACTCTCAAAACTGTTTAAAGATGCACCTCTTTATACGATTGGTTTAGGGATACTTCCCTATAGAAATTTCATCATACGGACGGTAGGGAAGTAGGGGGAATTTCGCCAATGTGTCCGCACATGGGCAGTGCTTGATGTTCTACCCACGACACTCCCGGAGGGCGTGTCGGTTTATGGAACTTTTGCATTACTGATGATTCTCGACTTTTGCCTTGCTTTTTGATATAATGCATAGATGAAGAAGCATACTTTAAGGGCGGTTGCCAGTGAAGGGGGGACAAGCATGAGATATAATAAGACAATTACATTAAGTAATGGCATGGAATGTTGTTTGAGGAATGGAACAGAAAGCGATGGTCAGTTTGTATTAGATAATTTCAATCTGACACATAGCGAGACCGATTATTTGCTTACATATCCAGATGAAAACAGCTTTAATGCCGCACAGGAAAGCCAGTTTCTGAAAGAAAAGGCTGAGAGTGAAAGGGAGATTGAGCTAATTGCCATAGTTGACGGTGTCATTGCAGGAACAGCAGGAATCGAGGAAATTGGTACAAAGTATAAGATACGGCATCGGGCAGAATTTGGCATCAGCGTTGTGAAAAAATATTGGGGGCTTGGAATTGGTAAGGCTTTGCTGGCTTCATGTATCGAATGTGCTAAGGCAGCGGGCTATAGCCAGCTTGAACTTAGTGTAGTTGCTGAAAACGAAAGAGCAGTTTCTATGTATGAACAGGCTGGATTTGTCGAGTGTGGAAGAAATCCCAAAGGATTTCGCTCCCGCATAGCCGGATTTCAGGAAGTCATTTCTATGAGATTGGAATTGTGATGATTGACAGATTTATAATAAAACAGACAAGCCACACAATATACGCTATTATAACCTGAACAGACAGAAGGAGATTTAAATCTATGGGTTTGGTATTCTAAGGATGCGCAACAAATCTAACTTGCGTTATTTTGGCGTGTGGTTGGTTCTGCCTTTTATCAGCCTTGCTTACAAGCTATAACGCGGCTGCTTATTCCTGCTGAACATTTAACAAAGTGTAATGGATATACTTATTCATTCCAATCATTATCATTGATTTTGAGTCTGGCTATTGCTGCTGCACTTTTCCTGTTTTACCCCTACATTGGTTGATTTCGTTAGATGTTTTAGGGGCTATTGCTGGAATTATTCCCCTGCTTTTTGTTAATATACCAAAGCTGAAAAGCTGCAAAAATGTATTTATTTGATGAAGTATAAACAACTCTTTACAAATTAACATACTTAAACAACAGAAACTTCGGAACGTAACATTCTTTTTTCTTTCCGGATCAGCAAAAGTGGGATAGCAGGGTTAGATAAAAAGAATTTTTGATAAATTATATCAGTCTGATACTTCGCATAAAGATGAAGGAAATGGTTTGCGGCCGGCGTTAGCTGGCAGCGGAGAAACCCTGTCAAAAAGAAGCAGAGGCTATGAAAGGCTCTCTGCTTCTTTATATTATATGGTAGATTTTAGATTCGTAACAATATGCGGATTAGGCCAAGCGAGACATTTGCATTAAAAAATATTTTTATAAAATAATGGACTTGACAATAGTATAACATCGTGTTATATATTATAATATAACACAGTGTTATACTTATTTAGGAGGATATCATATGATACAACAAATATCAGATGCCGAACTTGAAATTATGAAGATTATTTGGGGAAACGAAAAGGAGGTGACACTGTTTCCCTATATTATGGAAGAACTGGCATCAAGAGGACGGCCATGCCAGAAAAATACACTCATTGTACTTCTGTCTCGTCTCGTCAACAAGGGCTTTTTAAAAGCTAATAAGATTGGACGGCGCAATGAATATACAGTATTGGTTTCAGCAACTGAATATCAGACAGTGCAGACTAAAAATTTCATGGATAAGATCTATGAGGGAAGCGCAAAAGAGCTGGTGACCAACCTGATCTTTGGAGATTTACTGACAGATGAAGAGTATGAGGAATTAAGAAGTCTGCTGGAGAAAGGACATGAGAAAAAATGAATACGATTCTAAAGCTATTCTTGACCATGTCTTGTTCGGGAACGCTGCTTATTCTGATACTGTTCTTTGGAAAACGATTTTTAAAAGACAGGCTCAGCAGACAATGGCAGTATTACATCTGGCTGCTTGTGATCATACGGCTGCTATTTCCATTTGGAACTAAAATAAATCTTATGGAAAAGACCTACCTAGCCATCGATCAGACAATCACCAATGAAATTCCATCACCACAGCAGCAATCCCCGAATACGATTCAAAATAATGCTCCTGCTTTAGGATCAGTGCAGGAAACGTATGCACAGACAACGACTTTGACAGCTGCACAAATCTTTAAGGTCACTGCATCTCTGCTGACAGATCATCTCTGGCTGATATGGCTGGCAGCTGCATTGGGGATGCTGATACGAAAAATAACAGTTTATGAAAGTTTTGTACGGTATATAAGCTCTGGACTAACCCCCGTTTCTGATATGTATATTTTAGATCAGCTTTCCATAATTACAGATCAGATAGGAATAAAAAAGCCAGTGGAGCTTTGTATCAGTACACAGATCTCTTCACCAATGTTAATGGGATATTTCCATCCATATATTATATTGCCAAGTGTGAATATTTCAGAAAAAAATTTTCGTTACATCATGTTACATGAGCTGATCCACTATAAGCGAAAGGATATGATCTATAAATGGCTGGTACAGATCACCGTCTGTCTGCACTGGTTCAACCCGTTTGTACATCTTATGAGCCGTGAAATTACCAAAGCTTGTGAGTTTTCCTGCGATGAAGCAGTCCTCATAAAAACAGGGTACACAAACGCCGAAGATTATGGAAAGACATTACTTGATGCGATGGCAGCAGCCGGGAAATACAAAAAGTCTCTTGGTGTTGTCAATCTAAGTGATAATAAACAAATATTGAAAGAGAGGTTAATGTCAATTATGAAATATAAAAGAAAATCTATGTTCATCCGAATTTTTACATGTATGCTGACTTTATGCATGATAATCGGTTCGTCTTTTTTGGGAATTTATCCTGTTTCAGCATCTTTGAAAAAGAATGTAAATCATAAAGCAGAATATAAACGATTTGATATAACAATCAAAGGCAGTGCATATTATTATGATGGCAATCGAATTAGAATTTTTCATGATATGAAAGCAGACCGTTCATTTGAGAACAGCTTTGTTGATATGAAAGGCACGGTTGATGTACGTCTGATTAGGGGAAAACGTGGTAATATTAAAACACTGGAGCTTATCCCTAAGGCTGAAGCTGATGAAATTCTGGAGGATTTATTTGGCTATGCTCCATCCCATGAGCTAAGCCTCATGCAGAAGAAGACTGACAAAAAAACAAAGAAGAACAGAGAATATACCGACATTAAGCGTCTGGAACTGGATGATATTCCTGATAATGTTCAGACTATCATCAAAAAGCAATGCACTGATAAAATCTGGTATGTTATCCAAACTAATAATAATAAATACGTTTACTATAATAATCTGCCAAGAGATTATGCGTTCAGCATCTCTGGAAACAATTTGAATGTGCGTGATATGGGTAGACATACTGGGATCTATGTGCTGTTGTCTCTTGGTAACGATCTTAGTTTTAAATTATCCTATAATGCAAATCCTATCGTTTTTACGACGATTGATGCAGATTAAGATTTAAAAACACAGGATGTCGATACGGAAAATAACAGTTTACCAAAGTTGATGTCATCAGCTTTTACGAATCAGTATGTAAAACAGACGATCCAGATTAATATGGAACTATATAAGTTAAAAATAATGTTTATTTAAAGAGAGTTTTCCTGCCGCCATTCGGCAGGAGAACCCTCTTTTTCTGTTTTGAAATGAGATAGATGCGGACGCAGCGGTATCACATTTGCTTTTTCCATAGAGTGCATTAAGATTTTTGAAACCAAAAAAGAATAATTGCAGTCTAATGAATGTAAAACAAAATGAACGGCGCTTATATTTGTTTTGCATTCATACGCGCGTAGGAGAAAGCTAATGAGAAACAATGAAATAAAGTTTTGGATAATGAAGGCACAGAGGCATGATAAAGACGCATTTACCAAATTAATGCAGCTGTATATGAAGGATATGTATAGAACAGCCATTGCAATTCTAATGAATGAAGAAGATGC
>CANDMV010000233.1 GCA_947385875.1 uncultured Eubacterium sp.
TCCTCTTATCGAGAAAGGCAAGCAACGCTATAACAAAACTACCAAAGGCAATCAGTAAAGCCAATATACCTATGAAAATCGAAATGATTTCAAAAGCTGTCATTTGCACCACCTCCCCTCTTATGTACTCCGACAAACCGGGCATGAAGTTTTGGGAGGCTACCAACTTGCAACACGATTATCCCTCTCTGAGAGTCTACCATATTCTTTCTTTTTTGACAATTCCAAGATTCCATTTTATAGGGTTGTTTCACGAAGGCTTCATAGACTATTTTCCAAATTATAAGGTAAAATATGCTCTATAGTATAGTTGTTGTTGGTTTTTCAACAGTCATTACCACAAAAAGCTCGCAAAGTCCCCCTATCGTTCTATTTTCTTTTTTGAAAAATGAAGGCACTCTTTTAATAAAAGTTTGGTATTGGATCAAAAATCCAATTTAGCGCAGCCGAAAAATCTTCTGTTATCTCATCAATCACGTCAATTACAAATTCCCTGTCTTTTCGAGCATCTATCTGCATAAGCTGGATGATATTATATGCCGTTTTCCGTAATACCTGTTATATCAAGGATTTCCAGCAGTTTTGGTATTGCTGTCATCTCATTTGTTTTCTCTGGAATTGGAATCTGTGCAATCACCAGATTGGCTGCGGCATCCATGACATATAAAATATATGGGGCATTCTTATCCTTTATCTTTTCCGTTGCTGCTCTTAGCCCCTTTCCGCCATAACCCTATCATGATCTCCGCCATCAGGCCAGCTCACTGATGCCTTGGTTATATTTGATTGTCCATTTTCTTTAAATGCAGCGATCTTTTTTTGCATGATTTTTTCCCATCATAAAGATCTATACACACTGGTTCATGATCTATAACTAATAGTTGGTATGCATTCGTGCCTTGATTAGTAAAAATAAGATTATACGTATGAATGCCTACTCTTTTATAATCTAAGTTAATATCATATTTTCCCGTTTGTTCTGAAATGGCTACTTTGTAATTTACTTATTAAAAGCTCTTCTCACATAAATACCTGTTCAATCCCCATTCTCCTGACATAATCGATCCACTCATAGACATCTTCTATATCATACTTAAAACCAGAATCCTTTTCCTTAGCCTTTTTCAATGCCAATGCCATTAAAGCATACTCATTTTCCAACAGCGTATCAAACACTCCCTGATCGTCAGTATTGATGGAAACGCTCAAAGATCCGCCTGCTTCAACCTCCCTCAGTTTTCTTGCATTGAACCTGAGAATCGGATGCTCTTCATACTTTCTGATGGTACCGATCAAATAATTGGAAGAAGGATTTGTCTCAATCCCAATCCCCACGCCCACTAATTGACGAATCATAGAATCCTGTAATTTCCGAACAAGCTGACTATAACTCTGCCCTACTTTAAACTCCGTGATTTCACTGCCTTTTATACGGACTTGCTTATCAAAATGATAAGATGCATAGATGTATCTATATCTATAATTTTTCCTCAGATCATTTCCAACCCGATCATTAATCTGATACCTGTCAAATCGTTCCAGCTGTGTGTCTGTGATCTTCTTTTGAAATTGTTCCTTTTCTGCCCTATTCAGATTCTCTCTGTACAGCTCCGGCTTATCTCCTCTCAATTTCCAGCTCTGGTAATAATCATGAACAGTTGTCGGAAACTTACTCCTGAATATTTCGTCATATAAATCATAATATTTTCTTTCCAATCTTGATTTTAAAGAACCCTCGATCTGACATCCGAACTCTTCCGCCTTGCAGAGCATCCAGACGATATCATCTAACAGCGTCTGCTTTGAAAGCATCAGCTTCTGCCCTTTAAACTTGTAATATTCATCAGGATCAATTCCCAGAGCAAGAGCATGCCCAAGCCTGCTGCCGCGTCTCAGCCCGCAAAAAAGCACAGCTTCATCAATCGCACGCAGACCATCCACAATGTCAAAAAAATCCTCACCTGCATGATAAGTTGTATGTAGATTTTTTGTTCGAAAGACAGTCCTTAATGTATCCTCCTGTGTCTCCCTGCAGATGACTGCCGTATCAGACAAATACCGAAATACCTGTCCAAACACTTCCGGCCGACAAGCAAGCTCACTGGAGCACGCATCAATTCCCTTTAACTGGTTATTAATTTCCATTCTCTTTTCCAACAGCGCCACAATGCTTTTCGCCTGACGCGCCGACCTTGTGCGCACGTTATCATTTCTAGGCACACCCGGCACAAAGTCCGCATCAAAAAGCTTTGGAAAATGCAGCACATATTTCAGCTTGCTATAAGCCTTTTCCCCTTCTTCTATGTTTCCGTCCTCAATTTGGTTTTTCACAATATATTCATAATTTTTCAATGCCTGGTATAGCTTTAACGAAGTATTCTTTGGACAGATCCGTGCTTCCAAAGAAACAATATTCTGTCTTTGCAGGCATTCATTCAGCGCAAGGCGCACCAGCTCATCTTCATAGGCCTTCTTCCCCTCTATAAAATACTCTTTCCTATCCTGATAATTCGAAAAATTAGCAAAACCAACCTGATGATTTGTCTGAATAATTTCGCCACGGAAATCTGTCCTGATGACAAGATAGGCATAAAATAAATCCTTCTGCTCATCTGTAAATAAATCGGATGCTGCATATTGAAAACAGGTATACAAAAATTTACGTTCTCCGGCAAGAAGCCTGCATTCATTTGCGTTTTCATTTATCATATTTTTCTCCAATGCATAATCAAGCGCACATTCGTTCAATCTTGCCCCATAAATATTTTTAACCAGCATAATCGCATCCTGCAAATCTGATACCAGCTCCTCCGGCCTGATTCCCGTCCACAATTCAGACAGTAATCTCTCTAGTTTCTCGATCATATAGTCATCTTTTTTTATAACCGAAAATAAATATACCCTATATAAGGCCGCCCGCTGACATTCCGCATAAAAGCTTTCTTTTTTCCCATATACATGAAACGGATCTATACAGTGATTCTGGAGCGAACGATTCATTTTCTTAAAATCATGCAGACGTCCTTCAATCTGATTCATCAGGCTTAACCAGTTCAATTCAAAAACCTTCGTAGAGCCGGCAAGATGAAAATGGTTCTCTGCCATTCCTTTGTTCAAAATATGATGCAGCCTGTCATTATCGCTCAAAATAATCGGCACCCAAGAAAAATTTTTTGTGTCAAATCCTCTTTCGGCATCATAATCCGCCAGAAAAGCACAGGTAAAAATATCCTGTCCAAGTGGAAGCGAGATTTCCCTCCATCGCAGCAGCTGTTCAAACCTGCATCTAATCTCATCCCCATCCATCCTCAGCAGCTTTTTTGATAAATCAGTAAGCAGCCGAAACACACTTGGATTTTCCCCGTGTACATCTTTCATCTGCGTACACGCAAGCGAATATCCATTCGCCCTCTCGTCCTCGTTCATGTAAGGGAATATATATTCCGCACACTGCATATATAACATCTTGTCAATATTTTTATGCGAATGCATCTGCCTGTTTAATTTATCACCAAAATTAATCTGCCTTCCAACTGCCATATAATTTATTTTCTGAAAAAGAATTTCTATATTTCCCCGTTCTATATCCATCTGTACTCCTTTTTCGTTACATTTCTGCCTGCGGCTTCACAACAACAGAATCCCGCTTATTAGAAATTTCTACGCTCCACTTCGACCGATGCCCGTCAAACATCCACTGGACATTTAGCGCTCTACGGCAAAAAACAGGCTCCATATCAGCATAATTCACAGGTTCTTATATCATGCCTGTTAGGTACGTACTTTGTAGCAAATGCAAAGTACCGGACCAAACAATAACCCTTTTACCTACATGTCTTCTGGTACTTAGTTGCAATAAGCTTATATTGATTACTTAGATCATCTGGAATCCCTCCTGCGGGCTCTAACAGGTATTGGTCTATAATTTTTCCGTAAAAACTGCATAACTCCAGTATTTCTGATTCTTCCAGATTTTCTTCGCTGTTTATAGAATAATATCTCTGGATATTGGAAGCCAGACTGTCCATATTTTTTTTGGCACTTTGCGCCGTTTTTCTTCCCAGATACCCTGATACTTTTTCTATAGAATTTCCAGAACCAGACCTCTGCCTCAATTTATCAGCAAAGCTTTTCACCATGTCTTCCTTATTCTTGTTCTCCTTGATGTCATTCTCTTTCTTCATATCCATCAGTGCTGTCTCTGGTACAGAATGGGCATTTTGTTCTGCTCTTGCCTGTACAAATAAAGCATATAAATGGCTGATGCTGATTGCGGTCTTGTCGTCATCATATGATAGTTTAAGTTCATTAAATTTTACCGACTTAATGCCAACATATTCTGTCATAATATTTCCTATATTTCGAAAAAATCTATTTACAATTTCCTGTGTCCTTCCTATCTCATTTTTCTCTCCACTTTCTCTTATACCGTTCCATTTACTGCAGTATTCTCTGAATTCCATTGCAAGATCTACATTACTAAGAATCTTTTTAAAACAATCTATCATTTCTTTATTGGATTCCTGAATCTCTTCCATTACCTTCTTAAATTCCTCATATGTAATTCCTAAGTACTCCATATTCACTTTCTCATATATGCTTTCCAAACCGCATAGACTCACAATATAGTTTTCAAGACTAATATGCAGATTTGGCAAAACTGAATGATTCGTAAAAATAAGCGGTACTGTTTGAAAAGCATAAACCATTCTATATGACGCGTCCTGAAAAAAAGTGTTTGCAAATATCCCCGTTAATACCCATGTCACTATTTTGCGGTACCTATTTTCGTCATCTTTAGCAATTTCAGACACATAAGATTGTGTGCTGTCACTATCCGGCAGCAGAATCTTGCTTTCTGGATACAATTCCCCTGCAATAATATTAAATGCCCGGCGCACAGGAAGCATAAACCGCGAGCGGTCAATCAAAGTTCCCTGAACACTTGGAAGAACATTTTGAAAGCCTCCGGCCCAGATATACCCGCCCATAAACCTGACCAGTTTATCATTTTGTTCCATTCTTAGCAATTCATTCAAACGGATTGTATATAAAATGCGGAGTGCAGACGCATACTTTCGTTCCTCTTCTCCAAAGACATTTGCGCGATATACTTCCAGCCAGTTCATAACGACAAAAAAGCTATCAGGCGTTTCCGATACAAAGTTTGCCTCTAAAACAGCCACTTTCTTTTTTGCTAATCTATACCTCTCACGCAGCAGAAAAGCAACATCCTCATGAAGCTGTGACTGTTTAGATCGGAAGAGCACACGTCTGAACTCCAGTCACTAATACAGATC
>CANDMV010000234.1 GCA_947385875.1 uncultured Eubacterium sp.
TTAATCAACATAGCCCGCTATGCCTCATAAATTTGGGATAAATTCTCCATATTATGCCCTGTGGGTACAAAGTGTGAAGTATATCATGCCCTGTGGGTACATCTCACGGAAAGCATTTTTCAAACACGCTCTAGTGCTCCATCCGGACAGAAATTAGAGTTTCGTGCAGTCTGATTCGCGTCAGTGCAAGGCAAAATTTCGAAGGCGATGTGGATCCATCGGTTAGAAATTTTAACGCAGCAATGGCGTGAATCAGGCTGTGATAAACTCTAATTTCTGTCCGAATGGAGCACTAGTACAGCATTGACTTTTTGAACATTGTTCAGTATAATAGTATTTGAACATCGTTCAATAGGAGGAATGAATTATGGACAATAAAGAACTCATCATTCAAGCCACAATAGACCTCATCAATGAAAAAGGCGAGCAAATGGATAGTATTACAGTTCGGGAGATCTGTAAAAAGGCAGACGTAGGATTAGGGCTTGTGAATTACCATTTTGGAAATAAGGACAAGCTTATAGAATTGTGTGTTGAACGAATCGTAAACGGCACCGTTGATAATTTTCGTTCCATTCGTGAAAAAACAGAAAAGCTGAATGCCTTTGATAAGCTTGACTATCTGGGAAATATGACATTTACATTTTTATTTGAGCATTATGCAGTATCAAAAACTTCTATTCTTACAGACATGCGTATGCCAAAGGAGGATGACAATACGCACAGAACGTACCTTGCTTATCTTCCTCTTATGTCTGCCTGCCGCCCCGACTGGGATAAGGAAACACTTGCTCGCAAAACTCTTTATCTGATAGCAGTCATGCAGCAGTCATTTCTGCGGCATAAAGTTATTCTGCAGCTCTATGGCATCGATCTGACAGTTCCAGAAGAACGAGAAGCATTCCATTCAGCAGTCTTACATGATATTTTGGAGGTATAGAATTTGAAGCTTATAGTAATAAATGGTACAGAAAAGCACGGTGTAACCTATCATTTGAAAGAAATATTTTTAGAACCGTTTCGGGAAAAAGCAGAAATTATAGAATTTTATCTGCCAAAAGCCTGCCCATCTTTTTGTTCCGGCTGTGCTAGCTGTATATTGAAGGGCGAGCATACATGTAAGGATGCCGAATACATCCGGAAAATTGCGGCATCACTGTCAGCATCTGATTTAATTGTGATGACCTCTCCTGCTTATGTGATGCACACGACAGGCTCCATGAAAGCACTGCTTGACCATTTCGCTTATCTGTGGATGCCGCACCGTCCTGCTCCCGAAATGTTTACAAAACGGGCGGTTATTATTACACAATGTCTTGGCGCAGGAGCAAAATCAGCCGCAAACGATATAAAACACAGCCTTTCATGGTGGGGCATTTCTAAAATCACAGTGTTTACAGGAAAGCTTATGGAAGATCTTATCTGGGAAAGGCTTGCTGAAAAGAAACGTTTTGAACTTACAAAAAAGATGAACCGTATTTCAGAGAAGCTTGCCAGAATCAACTACGAAAAACCTTCA
Source organism: uncultured Eubacterium sp. (assembly GCA_947385875.1). Lineage (GTDB taxonomy): Bacteria > Bacillota > Clostridia > Lachnospirales > Lachnospiraceae > Eubacterium_J. The sequence goes on from CANDMV010000234.1 coordinate 1,520, forward strand.
AGAGTAAATGCACTTATAAGGATAAAATTTCTTATCTGCCGTATGATGCAAAAATCGCTGCATAAAAACAACCCTGAATACTTAGACGGAAAGTATTGGGCAGATCAGGGCTGGCTTGGGAAAGGCAGACCGTGGACAGCCTAAAAGCAGAAAATGCATCAGAACGGTCAAAAAAAATGTAATCAGGGCAATTTCTATTAAGATTATTTTGAAAAAGTATGCTACATTAAATAGGGAAAGGAGTGTTATATATGAACAATCATTTAATTGTAAAAAAAGTAGCGGACTATATAGAAACACACATTAATGAGGATTTATCGCTTGATAAAATAGCAAATACATTTCATTATTCCAAATTTTATATAGCAAGAATTTTTACGAAAGAAACAAAATGTACAGTTTATAAATACATCCAAAGACGCAGGTTAACTTTGGCGGCTCAAAAACTTGTAGAAACAGAACAGCCCATTGTAGAAATTGCTTATGAAGCACAGTACGATTCGCAGCAGGCTTTTACACTCGCTTTTAAACAATTATATAAATGCACACCAAATATTTATAGGAAAAATGGTATGTTCGATCCTAAACAATCAAAGATCAGCATGATGAGTCCACTTATCAGATACTCATTTATGCACTATTTAGCAGGAGGTAAATCAGCAGCATGAGTACAATTCCCTATGTTATTGAACAAACAAGCCGTGGAGAGCGCAGCTATGATATTTTTTCAAGATTATTGTCCGACAGGATTGTTTTTTTAGGAGAAGAAGTAAGTGATGTTTCAGCAAACTTGATGATTGCACAAATGCTATTTTTAGAATCACAAGACCCGGAAAAAGACATCCAGTTATATATCAATAGCCCAGGCGGTTCTGTTTCGGCGGGTTTTGCTATTTATGACACAATGCAGTATGTCAAATGTGATGTTTCGACAATATGTATCGGTCTTGCTGCCAGTTTTGGAGCTTTTTTATTGGCAGGAGGCGCAAAAGGAAAGCGCCTTGCTCTGCCGAATGCAGAGATTATGATCCATCAGCCTGCTGTTCATGGAAATGGGATACAAGGACAGGCAACCGATATAAAGATTACATCTGACCACATACAAAAGAATAAAATACGATTAAATACCATCTTATCAGAAAATACAGGTAAAAGTATGGATGAAATTGCCGCTGCAACAGAACGTGATCATTATATGACGGCGAAAGAAGCAGCAGATTTTGGCTTGATTGATCAAATTATAGATAAACGCTGATCTGCAGACACCTGACTTATAAAAAACGGCATATGGCGTAACAGTTCAGCCTTTGACTTCACTGTAGCGGAATCCGGTTCATTTAAAGTTCGCCTTTGGCGAAGGACCGGATTCCCTCTCGGCGCAAGAATTCATCCCAAATTTATGAGACACTGCCCTCTGCGCCTCAGTCAAAGACGCTCCAGACCTGTTTTAGAAATAGTATTGCCTAACTATAAATCACAGGGCCATCTGTAACTGCCACCAGGCACTAATTCTTTTTCTCATAATACAATCTCGCAAACATCTCAGCCCACAATGAAACAGCAAGGCAGAAAATAGCTCCCAGCCCTGCCCCTTTCATCAAATCTGCATCTGCTGCCATACCAATTCCGAAATTATTCCTGCTAAGATTACGCTTCCAACCTGCGTAATGCCATTGGCCCTGCTGCAGGATTTTAAATGAATCAGACGGTTCCGCTCATCCATGTCATCCAGCAGATCCTTTCTTGACAGTTCCTGCGACAGGCTGCGCAGCAAAAAACAAACCCCGATGATAAAGCACACTGCGATCATTACCAGCCCTCTCGGCTTAAACTCTTTTAAAAATCCCGTAATCAGAAGCCCCGCTGCCAACACGAAAAAATAGATGCCCAATCGAAAGTTCTTTTTGTTATAAATCTTCATACTGCATATCCTCCAATTCCTTATTTTCTTTCAGACAACACAATTCCTCGACAGATACTCCAAAAACTACTGCCAGACGATAGGCCAGCATAAGCGACGGGCTGTACTGTTCTTTTTCAATAGAAATTATCGTACGGGAAGAAACATGTACCAGTTCGGCCAGCTGCTGCTGCGTCATTTTACATTTTATGCGCATTTCCCTTACTTTCGTCCTCATTTTGCACCGCCTTTATATGAAGTTTGCTTCATACGAAGCTAACTTCATATTACCACCATGATATTGAATTGTCAACCGTTCACGCCAAATTTATCAAAATTTTGGTAACGGTTCAGCCTTCAATGTCATTAACTTAGCTTCGCATAGAATGCAACAATTCAGATAGTGTGTTACATCTTTAGATAACCGGACGCCGGGTACGGGGAGCCGGCGTTCGCACAGCCAATATGTAACACATGATCCAAACAATTAAAATCTTCTTAAGCAATTTTTTATATCTTAAAGAATTATATCTTGCAAAAAATCAATCAATGTGATATTATAATCATATCAAAAAGAAAGGAGTATCATATTATGACAGAAAAAAATCTAACTCTTCACAAAAACGGAATGGCAGTCCTGCTGCTTACCATCATAATCTATGCCTTATCGATTGCAGGTGTCGTCTGGAACGCAGAAAGTAATACCTATTCTCCGGTCGTTATGTTCATCTGCATCTTCCTCTTATGCACGACATGGATTTTATGGCTGGGACTGAAAGTACTCAGGCCGCAGGAAGCACTTGTGCTCACCTTGTTCGGCAAATACATCGGCACATTAAAAGAACCGGGATTTTATTTTGTAAATCCATTCTGCTCCGGCATGAATCCGGCTTCCAAAACGATCTTAAACCAGAGCGGAGATGTAAAGAATGGCAATGTAAGCATCAATGTTTCCGACACAAGCAAAAAAATCTCCTTAAAAATTATGACGTTAAATAACAACCGCCAAAAAATCAATGACTGTCTGGGCAATCCTGTCGAAATAGGAATCGCAGTCACCTGGAGAATTCAGGATACCGCCAAAGCTGTATTTAATGTAGATAATTATAAGGAATTTCTTTCCCTCCAGTGCGACAGCGCTTTGAGGAACATCGTAAGAATTTATCCATATGATGTCGCAAAAAACGTGGATACCACAGGAGACGGCATCGCAGATGAAGGAAGCCTGCGCGGCTCCAGCGAAGTAGTTGCCAAAAGAATCCGTGATGAAATACAAGAACGCGTACATGAAGCCGGAATTGAAATCGTAGAAGCCCGTATTACACATCTGGCATATGCACCTGAGATTGCAGCTGTCATGCTCCAGCGCCAGCAGGCCTCCGCTATCATCGATGCCCGCAAAATGATCGTAGACGGCGCTGTCGGCATGGTAGAGATGGCACTGGAGCATTTAAACGACAACCAGATTGTAACCTTAGACGAAGAACGAAAAGCTGCAATGGTATCAAACCTATTGGTCGTGCTCTGCGCAAACCACGATGCACAGCCAGTAGTAAACTCAGGAAGCCTGTACTAAGCCTATGGCAGATCAGACAAAAAAACAAATCCCGCTCCGGCTTTCGAAAAAGCTCTATGATGCGATTGCAGCTTGGGCAGAAGATGACTTTCGTTCGGTAAACGGGCAGATCGAATATCTCCTGTCAGAATGCGTCAGACAGCGCAAGAAAAACGAGATCGGAAGAGCGTCGTGTAGGGAAAGAGTGTGTGAATATGTGTAG
>CANDMV010000235.1 GCA_947385875.1 uncultured Eubacterium sp.
CAAGGATTTGTAGTATCGAGCATTTTTATATGCTCATGAATAATTCAGGCTAAATAATGCAACCAGTGATTATGTATATGTCTACTATAATCATATCCGCCCGCATTCATCCAATGGATATATGACACCATTTGAAAAGAGAATGCAGGCATGATCTTGTCGAAACTTTTCCTTGTAAGTGTTACAAAAAAGCTTGACCAGCTCATTACAGCCTGATTGATAAGATTGTATCTTCTGTCAGTGCATTGATTGCCACCAGTGCGGTTGCATTGATTGGTTATACAGAGACAATGCCGCAGCCTACGGATACGCTGACGGGCGGTATTTTCTGGATGACAATGGCGCTTATGTATGGGTTTCCGCTGATTGGCTGGGTGATTACACTGATTGCCATGCGTACCTGTAATCTGGAAAAGGAAGATATGGCAGAGGTGCAGAAACGGATTGCGGAAAAAAAAGCAGCCGCAATGCAGAGTCAGTAAGCGCGGGAGAAGGAAAATAAAAATACGCAGTCATGCATGGAAGGGAAATGCCTGGCTGCGTATATTTCTTTATAGTCTTTAACGCTTTCTATTGTTTGCGGAAGCTGCCAAGGAAAGATAAGCTTTCTTTCGGGTATCTGGTTTGTGTGGCACGGTCTACAGCAATCAGTCCGAATGTCATGGAATATCCTTTCTGCCATTCAAAATTATCTAAAAGACTCCAGTGGAAATATCCTTTCACCGGTATCCCGCTGCGGATGCAGTCCTGCACGCCGGCAAGCGCCTGCTCGATAAAAGCGGTACGTTTTTGATCATTCTCTGTGGCAATTCCGTTTTCCGTTACCATCAGGGTTCCTTTAAATTCTTCATAGACCTTTCGTATGACATGGGCAAGCGCCTGCGGGTAGACTTCATAATTCATCTGTGTCAGTTCCGCATCATCCGGTGCAGGAAGTGTGCCGTCCGGGCCGACCAGGGAGCGGGTATAGTTCTGCACGCCCAGGAAATCATCATTCTGAATATAAGGAAGGTAATGGGTAAATTCATCGTCCCATTCTTTTTTGGCATGGGCTTCTCCGCCGTTTACTGCCTGAATATCATGAAGGCTTAAGCTTAGTCCTACCTGAATATCAGGATAAAGTTCTCTGATGACAGCCCGTGCGGCTTCATGTGCCCTGCATACGATGCAGTCCCCCTGCGGCGTGCGCATGGATGTAAAGTTTTCTGCTTTTTCCACTCCGAATACTTTCAGGTTTTCTTTTTTTGCGGCTTCCTGTCCTTCCATCATTTTTTCAAGGTTAATGCCGACCTGGACAGTTCCATCGCTGTTTCTGTCATCTGCATGTCCAGCGGAAGCGGTCCCTGCGTCATATTTTTGCTGTTTTGCAGCCTGTGCCATCATCTGTTGTGTATAGCGTTTTGCAATGGCCGCTACCTGGATGCCCATATTGGCTTCGTTAATCGTGCATACATAATGCAGTTCACTTCCAAGCTTCCCGATGATATAGCGGACATAACGGGCAAAATATTCGATCGTGGATTCTGCCTCCCAGCCGCCTTTTCCGATCAGCCATTTCGGGCTGGAAAAATGATGCAGCGTTACAACCGGTTCTAAGCCATGTTCTTTGCAGCAGCGGATGACATCCAGATAGTGCGCAGCCTGTGAATCGTCAAAATGCCCCTCTTCTGGTTCAATGCGTGCCCATTCGATGGAGAAGCGGTACGCATTCAGTCCGGCTCCAGCCATAAGACGGATATCTTCCTGATAGCGGTTGTAATGGTCAACGGCATCGTAAGACGGTTCGGTGTAGCTGGTATGCTCCATATGCTCCATTGCCCAGCAGTCACTGTTTGTATTGTTTCCTTCTACCTGATGGGCTGCAGTGGCAGCGCCCAGAAGGAAATCCGGTGAAAATTTGTCCATAATGGTTCTTCCTCCTTATGTTCCTTATGATTGATCAAAGACATTGTATCATATGCGGATGATTCTGATGTTTGCAGAATCGTGTTTCTGTTTATGGATTTATTTTCTGCTATTCACGAATGAAAGGAAATATTATGGAAAATACGAACATGGGGTTTTTGATGTAATGGTAAAATATAGTGTAAAATAAGGCAGAAAGGGGCAGATTTATGAGACAGGCTATAGAATTAAATGAGAACTGGATATTTGTAAAACATGCAGAAAATGTGGCAGAAGCAGCTGCAGTGCAGGGAGAAGAAATATCGCTTCCGCATACATGGAATGCTGTAGACGGACAGGACGGGGGAAACGATTATTACAGAGGAACCTGCTGGTACCGACGAATGCTGGAAAGCCCGCAGTTAAATGCAGGGCAGAAAGTGTATCTGGAATTTGATGGTGCGGCTATGACGGCGGACGTGTATTTGAATGGAGAAAAGCTTGCACGTCATGAGGGAGGATATTCCAGATTCCGTGTGAATGTAACGGAAAAATTAAGAGCGGGGACAAACGAACTGGCAGTTTCTGTGGATAATGCAGACAATGACCATGTATATCCACAGAAAGCGGAATTCACTTTTTACGGAGGGCTTTACCGCATGGTGCGGCTGGTGATTGTTCCAGAAGTTCATTTTTCCATGGATTATTACGGAGGAGACGGGATCCGGGTAACACCGGAAGTTACGCTTGCGGATGGAAACAGGGAACAGCAGGCTGCGGTTGCAGACGGCTATGCAAAAGCAGAATTTGAACTGTCCGATGTACATTTATGGGACGGCGTGGAGGATCCTTATCTGTATACGGCAAAGGCAGAACTTGCAGGCGGGGATGTAGTAGAGACACGCTTTGGATGCAGATGTTTCCATGTGGATCCGCAGAAAGGATTTTTCTTAAACGGGCGTGCTTATCCCCTGCGCGGCGTCAGCCGCCATCAGGATCGTGCAGGAGTCGGAAATGCTCTGACATCTGCAATGCATCAGGAGGATATGGAGATTATAAAGGAAATCGGCGCGAATACTCTCCGTCTGGCGCAATACCAGCATGCACAGGAATTTTATGATCTGTGTGATGAAAACGGATTGATCGTATGGGCGGAAATTCCATATATTACGCTGCATATGCCAAACGGGAGGGAAAATACATTAAGCCAGATGCAGGAGCTGGTGGTACAAAACTATAACCATCCGGCTATTGTCTGCTGGGGGCTTTCCAATGAGATTACAGCAAGCGGCGGGGTGACAGAGGATCTGCTGGAGAACCACCGCCTGCTGAATGACCTTTGTCACAGGCTGGATGCATCCAGATTTACAACAATGGCTGATGTGTTTATGTTAGAGACGGACAGCCCGGTTCTTGAAATACCTGATGTGAACAGCTATAACCTGTATTTTGGATGGTATCTGGGAGAACTGGAGCAAAACGATGCATTTTTTGACGAATACCATGCGAAATATCCAGACCGCTGTATTGGATTCTCGGAGTATGGGGCAGACGCCAATCCGCAGTATCAGAGTGCAGAGCCGGAGAAAGGGGATTATACGGAGAGTTATCAGGCAGTATTTCATGAACACATATTGCAGATGATTGAAAAGAGGCCGTGGCTGTGGGCAACCCATGTCTGGAACCTGTTTGATTTTGCCGCAGATGGAAGGGACGAGGGCGGCAAGAACGGACAGAATCAGAAAGGCCTGGTTACGATGGACCGGAAATTGAAAAAAGATGCATTTTATCTGTATAAAGCATACTGGAACCAGAAAGAACCTTTTGTACATTTATGCGGGAGGCGTTATGCAGACCGTACAGAAGCAGAGACGGAAGTGAAAGTTTACTCCAACCAGCCGGAAGTTACACTGTTTGTAGACGGTAAAAAAAGAGAAACACTGCAGGGAAGCCATGTATTCCGTTTTAAAGTTCCGATTTCTGGTACACATCGGATTGAAGCGCAGACTGGTGTATGCAGGGATTTCGCCGGACTGCAAAGTACCCGGAATTCAGTTTCGATGGCAGCAGCCTTGTTTGGGGCATGTCAATCCCGCATTTTTTCGCACAAAGAGAATAACGGTACTCCTGTTCGCCGATGTCTGGCTGATCGATGGAAGAAGGAAACTTAACGATCCACTCTCCGCCATCCATCTGATAAAAGATCTTTGGTCTGGCTCCTCCAGACGATCCGCCCAGTTTAAAAATAGTATCCAGATGCTCTGAGTGTTTAGCTGAGAATATTTTCCCGCATTCCACTGCGATCTGATCCAGAGACAGGCCCGTTTTTTCTGCATCGAGCTGGTATTCAGGTTCATAGGTCAGTGCGCCCAGACCCGCTGTGCCGACTATGGCCAGACGATCGATACTGTCCACCTCTGCCGGGGGAATTTTATTTTTTATTAATAACCGGTCTAAGAGCAGTCTTCCCCATCTATCTGGCAGGCTGTCCGAAAATACTCCGAACAGCCCCTCAAACGGATCATAATTTTTAGGCAGAAACACCTGCTTTTTCAAAGGAAGGGAAAATGGACTGATTGAAAAACCATCTGCCAGCCAGTCATGGTCGTATTCAAATGCGACCAGATGCTTATGTGTTGCTGCCAGTGTTCCAACCTTCCGGTCGCCAATAGAGACTTTTAACCATTTATTTTTGGTTATCTTATTTTTGTTCATCGATTACCTCCTGGATAGATGCATATCCCTTTTTCGAAAATAGATGATCAAAATCATCCTCACATCCAAGTACAAAAGCGATCTTTATCAGAGAGGATAATGAAATTTCTCCTGTCTGTTCAAAACGCTTTAAAGAGCCAAGGCTCACGTTTGAACGCCTGCTTAACTCAGCCTGCGATATTTTCTTCTCCTTTCTCCTCTCGCGCATCCTTTTTACCAGATCTGTTTTTACATCTATCGGAGATTTTAAAAAACTAAATTGCTGCATAGCTAATATTTTAATCTATTTTGCTGATTTTTGCAAGTTATAGATAATATATTAGCTTATTTAGAAAGATGGTTACTTTTTGCAGCACAGCCATTTCTTGGCCGGAGGTGTAAAACGATGTCATTAACTTTTGACTTTGTAACCATTTAGATAATGTGTTACATTGTGGCTTCGCGGACGCCGGATGAGGGGAGCGGTCCCGTCTTCTGGCGACTTTTCTAGAGCGTGTTTGAAAAATGCTTTCTGTGAGATGTACCCACAGGGCATGATATG
>CANDMV010000236.1 GCA_947385875.1 uncultured Eubacterium sp.
ATTTGAAGCAGTCTATAGTATCAGCTTCTTCGATGAAGGATTATCAGAAGCTTTTCGAAAATACAGATTATCAGGAACGTGCGTTGGAAAAAGAAGCAGACTGGAGCCGTGAGGTCAGTGTATACACATTTTCGAATATTCATGTTCAGGAAGAAGCAGATGTATGGAATGATCTGAGTGCAGCCGGCGTTACAGTAAGAGGAGCACAGGCGGAGATACTGACTTATGGTTTTGACCATGCCTTTGAATCAGAAGAAGGAGTGTCCCATTACTGCTTTTTCATTCCTGATTCTCAAAATGAACAAAAGCAGTTCGTGATGATTGTAACCGGAGAACTGGATTCTGAGCCGGAGCTTGGTTTTTATAGCAATCTGGACTGCGAGGAGACGGTAGATGGGATCGCATGTGATATTAATAAGCAGAAGATGTCTTATGCAGATGCTCTGCGCATGTGCAGCCGTCTGGAAGTACGAAATGTGCGGCAGGATTATGAGCAGGGCATATATGTGGGAGAGCTGCCGGAATATTTTGGCGCGGATGCCGTATTTAAAGCTTTGACTGTGATTGGTAATGAAGAATCATTTTATCATGAATTGTTAGAACGCTATCATACTACAGAGCTTCGGGAAATTTATGAGCAGCTGTTGGGAGAGACGAGAATCGTCTATGCGATGACAACTGTAATGATCCCGGCGGGACAGTCTGTTCAGGTGACGGCACAGGTGTGCAGGAGACAGTATTATGGACATTATATGCTGATGAATGAAGATGAGCAGGAGCAGCAGGCAGATCACTATCAATTTGATTTTATGATGGATGACAACAGCCGCCTGAATGTGGAAAAAACATCACTGCGTCTGAAATTATCAGCAGAATGGCAGATCATAGAGGAGAATCTGGGACTCGAACAGAAAAAATCGGTTTTTAAAGCAGTCTTGGGAGATAACATGTATCATTTTATAGTATCCAGATCTTTTAAATCGTAACAGTTCAGCCCGGTACTTTGCATTAGCTGCAAAGTATATAAGAACTATTACAGTGAAGTCAAAGGCTGAACTGTAATACTGCAATCAATAATTCAGAAAATAATGATTGATTTCTATGAAATATAGTGCTTTAATAGAATATGGAAGATGATTCCATATGGAGAGAATTATAAAATGAAAATCAGGAGGAGATATTTATGTTTGGTTTTGGACAGATGATTAACATCTTAAAGAAGAGTCCGAAAAAAATTGTATTTACAGAGGGGGAGGATCCGCGTATACTAGAAGCCGCATCACGTCTGCTGGCAAGTTATTTTCTGAATCCAATTTTGGTTGGTGATAAAGATGCTATTTACAACGCGGCAGAAGATAGTGGTTTTAATATTCGTGGAGCAGATATTATTGATCCAAAGGATTATGAGAACATGGATGCTATGGTAGAGCTATTCTGCGAGCTGCGTAAATCAAAAGGAGTAACACCGGAAGAAGCAAGGAAGACACTGTCACAGGCAAATTATTTTGGAGCGATGCTTGTAAAAATGGGAGTTGCGGATGCGCTGTTGGGAGGTGCCACATACTCAACCGCAGATACTGTTCGTCCTGCACTGCAGCTGATTAAGACAAAGCCAGGCAACAGCATCGTATCTTCCTGCTTTATCCTTGTCCGTCCTTCCGCAACAGGTGAAAATGAAGTATTGGCAATGGGGGACTGCGCAATCAACATTAAGCCTACGGAAGACCAGTTGGTAGAAATTGCTCTGGAAACAGCAGAATGCGCAAAGATTTTTGGTATTGATCCTCAGGTGGCATTTTTAAGTTATTCTACATTCGGTTCCGGCGAAGGTGAAGATGTAGACAAGATGCGCAATGCTGCCCGCAAGACAAAAGAAAAGAATCCAGATCTTCCGGTAGAAGGAGAATTGCAGTTTGACGCAGCAGTAGACAAGCGTGTAGCGAGGGTAAAGTGTCCGGATTCTGAAATTGCCGGACATGCAAATACATTTATTTTCCCTGATATTAGTGCGGGGAATATTGGTTATAAGATCGCGCAGCGTCTGGGACATTTCGAAGCTTACGGCCCGATTTTGCTTGGGCTGAACGCACCGATTAATGATTTGTCCAGAGGATGTAACGCTTCAGAAGTATATTCTATGGCAATCATTACAGCAGCGCTTGCATAATTTGATGAACTTAGTCACAAAATAAAATTTATGGCGGTTATTGTTGCAGTATGTGCATAATGCAGGCTGAAAGAGGCTGTCACACTAAGAAAAATACCGCAAGATATAGCAGTGTAATATTTTTATATACTATATCTTGTTTGCGTTTGCTTAGTACGACAGCCTCTTGTATTTATGTACTCTAGTGCTCCATCCGGGCAGAAATTAGAGTTTATCACAGCCTGATTCACGGCATTGCTGCGTTAAAATTTCTAGTCGATGGATCCACATCGCCGTCGAAATTTTGCCTTGCACTGACGCGAATCAGACTGCACCAAACTCTAATTTCTGTCCGGAAATCATTCCCACGATCCGCACTCCTACTTTGCGAGTCATTTATTCCAAATTTAAGAGGCGCTGCCCGCTGCGCTTCATAAATTCAGCGGTATTCTCTGGCAAGAGCTTCGAATGCTCCTAGCGACTTTTCGATTGTGGCAGTAGGAACACAATAAGAAATCCGCACATGTTCCGGACAGCCAAAGCCGCATCCTGGTACGATCAGCAGATGATATTTTTTCGCCCGCTCAGCAAAAGCAGCATCATCCGGCTCTAAAGACCGCGGAAACATATAGAAGGTTCCGTCTGGCTCTACGACATGATATCCCATCTCTCTCAAAGCATTCACAAGAATCTTTTTATTCGTTTCATAGACAGTGACATCAGATGTCTCGTCCGCACATGCAGCGCATACGCGCTGAAACAGGCTTGGTGCATTTACATAACCAAGTGACCTTCCGGCTCCTGCTATCGCTGCATATACTTCTCTGGAATCTTCAACTGCCGGAGGGATAAGCACATAGCCCATTCGTTCTCCGGGAAGGGAAAGCGATTTGGACCAGGAATAGCATACAAGTGTGTTTTTATAATAATCAGGCAGAAATGGCACAGTGGTACCAGAAAATACGATTTCCCGATACGGCTCATCTGCGATCAGATAAATCGGATGATGGTATTCCTTTGACTTTTCGTCCAGCATGGCAGATAGTTTCTTTACAGTATCTTCTGAATATACGACACCGGATGGATTGTTTGGAGAGTTGACGACAACAGCTTTTACATCCGGTGTCAGCATCTGTTCTAAAGCTTCAAAATCAATCTGAAAAGCTTTTGTATCCGCAGGAATGATAATCGGTTTAGCACCTGCGCCTTCCACAAACACGGTGTATTCTGGAAAATAAGGGGCGAAAATAATGACATGGTCTCCGTCGTTGCATAATCCATGAAAACAGCAGCACAATGCAGCGGCAGCGCCGACAGTCATATAAAAATGATCTGCAGTGTAATCTGTATGAAATCGCCTGTTCACAGATGAAGCCAGTGCAGCGCGTACATCGGCATCGCCCGCAGCGCTGGTATATCCGTGAAGGATGACGGGATCTGTTTCGAGCAGAATTTTTACAGCAGTTTCATTTACACAGGGAGGAGCAGGAACACTTGGATTCCCAATCGAAAAATCAAATACGTTTTCGGCTCCAATTTCAGCAGCCTTCATTTTGCCATATTCGAATAATTCACGGATGACAGAACGCTGTGTGCCCAAAGAGACCATTTTCTTATTTAAATCAGCAGACATATTTGGAATACTCCTTTCATGTTTCATTTGTGCAGACTTTCTAGTGTATTGTCTGCCCGATATTTGTACTAATGAATCATTCAAGCAGATATGTTACTGATTTTATGCAGATACAGTTTAGTACAAATATCAATAAGACAGTACACGAGTGTAGTGACCTCTCGCAGATAAAGTATACCACAAAAAATAAAAAAAGTAATAAAATGTTAAGATAATCGAAAGAATAAATTGATACAAGCCTTGTTCAGGTAGGTTATACTGAACAATATAAAGTATTATTTACTGAATATACCCGCAAAAGCTGTTTTTCGAGATAGATATAAAAATAGTGTTGAATGCGTAAGTATATATATTGCAAAAGTTTGGCAAGAGGGGGTTAACAGGATGTTTCGATTATTTTTCATAGGATTAGACCTGCTTGTCTGCACCGTGATTCTGGTGCCGCTGTGCAGAGTTTTAAACAGCCGGATGATGGAGAAGCGAGGTCAGACGGAGAGGATTTTATATGTCATATTTGCTGTTTATCTGATTTCGGTATTTTCTGCGACAGGGCTTCCGGCATCAAATTCTGTGACATGGGATCCGTCATTTCATCTGATTCCGTTTCTTGGTATGGCAAATAGTCCGGTTAGTTATATAGAAGGCTGTATTCTAAATGTTATATTATTTGTACCGATGGGAATTTTACTGCCACTGCTGTGGAAAGAATTTAGAGAATTAAAATGTACGGCATTATTCGGGCTGTCATTTTCATTGGGAATTGAGCTGCTGCAGGTTTTTACACTGCGGCTTACAGATGTGGATGATTTGATAGCAAATACTTTGGGCACAGTTGTCGGGTACTGGATTGCAAAAATTATCATTAGTCTTTTTAAAATTAAATTCGGGCAGGGGAAAGGCAGATGCAGAAAAGAGCTTTTAGCAGTGATAGTGCTTTCATCACTTGTATGGTTTCTTTTTTCTCCTTTCGTAGGGATTATTTATATGATAATGTATGGAGTATCTTTTATATGACGGTTCAGATCGGGTGTTACATATTGGCCGTGAGGACGCTGAGAGAGGGAATCAGTCCGGACTGCCTGCGTCCGTTCCCAAATGCTAAGAATCCCTAAGCATTCTTCCAAAGCCGCCGGCAGACCGGGCAGATTCCCTCTCCCAGCTGTTTCTGACAGGCAGTTCATGACATCTTCTATCCGTAACGGCTGTATCAGATGAATGATCTCAGATTAATAGTTCAAGGTTCTGAAGATGAATTTATCGTTTTCATTTAAAAAAAAGTTACTATTCACAGTCGGTTTGATGGAACGACAAATAAAGCGGAGCTGTAACGC
>CANDMV010000237.1 GCA_947385875.1 uncultured Eubacterium sp.
TTCAGCAATTTGAACAATTATCCATTACGTTTTCCCCACCCCGTGAAAAGTAACCGGAAAAACACCAGATAAACAGACAGACAAAAAAGGCTCTTGCAATCAAATCTAAGATATGCTATATCATAGACATAAAAGGAGCAACTGCCCACAAGGGGTTGACCTATGATTGGAATAGCAATGCCAGAAGGAATATGCCAAATGTCAGCATTTCCATAAGAGAAAAATGAATCTTATATTTCTTATGTTTTCTCTTTTTCATAGCATCACCCCCATTCTTTTTAGAATGAGGTCAATGCACCCCGTAACACGATTACTCTTTTTAGTATAACACATCTTTTGACACTTCACAACGTTTTTAAACAATATCCCGTTTCTGATACACTTTCACCGCAGCCTGATACGAAATGAAAAAGCTGACCGCCGCAATTCCAAGCACGATATCAAACGCCATGCTCATATGCTCCTTTACAGCCAAAAATACATTGATAAGAAATACAAGCCCCGCGATCATCCCTGTGGATGCCATAAATGACATCATAAACACAATCTGTGATTTTTCCGGGTCAAACAGATAGGCACACGGCAGACTCATACTTCCTGCCAGCAAAGTCGAACTCATGCCAATCGAGCCGTATAGCCACAGCGACTGAAGCGTGATCTGTGCACCGGACAATGCAAGAATCCCGCAGGGAATCAAGGCAGCAATCATCCCAAATACAGCAAGTATGATATAAAAAAAATACTTCTCGCCAATCATCTGTCTTCTAGAGACAGGCATAGTAATCACATTTTTATTCCACTTAGAACCTGCGTCACTTGTAATACTGATAAAGACGGCTGTCGTAGAAGTAACCGGAGCGAGAACTAAGAGCGCGCTTGTTTCAAGCAGAAACGAAAGACCAAAGCCCAGAACAATTAAGCTGACAGCTGTTACCAGAATATTGCTCTTTGCAATGTATAAATCTTTTAATAAAACACCCTTCATCACTTTTCCCCCTTTACATACAGAAGCATGATCTCGTCAATCGTCGCCGGAACGATCATTGCTTTCGGATATTTTTTCTGCATCTTAGATCTGTCCGAGATTAAAATCTGCCATTCATAGTCCATCTTACGATACACAATCATGTCAGATTTGTCCAGCGCGTCAAACTGCGCAGCCCCGCACTTGATGATCCCGTATTGTTCCGTCAATTCGTCTTTTGGTTTTGTAAAGACGACTTTTCCCTCATGGATAAATACAATATAATCAGCTATTTTCTCCAGATCACTCGTAATGTGAGAAGATACCAGTATCGAGTGCTCTTCATCCTGCACAAACTCCAAAAGCAGATCTAAAATATCATCTCGAACTATCGGGTCAAGCCCGCTGGTAGCTTCGTCTAAGATCAATAATCTGGATTGATGTGAAAGAGCCGCACATATAGCCAGCTTCATTTTCATGCCTTTTGAAAACTGCCTGATTTGTTTGTCAAGCGGCAGAGAAAACTGTTTGACCAGTTTAAAATAAGTCTGCTCATCCCACGTATGATAAATATTTTTCATAATCCGGTTGATTTTCTTTGGGGAAAGAATCTCAGGATAATTACTGCCGTCAAATACTACGCCTATTTGTTCTTTTGTCTCATTATCCAGTTCTTTATTCCGCACCTCTTTCCCTAAGATGAAGACATGACCTTCTTCTCTCTGGATCAGCCCTAATACCGCATTAATAGTTGTACTTTTTCCAGCTCCGTTTTCTCCAATCAGCCCGACGATCGAGCCGCTTGGAACACGGAAGGATACATGATCTAACATAAAATCCTGATAAGTTTTGGTAAGTCCTGTAACAGTTAACGCATTATTCATTATAATCACCCTTCTTTGACTCTTTGTGTTAATTACTGTATTGTTTATATAAATACAGTATAATACAGATTATGACAGATGTCAAGAGAAGCCTATATATTGACGGGCAATAAAATATGGTACAAGCTTGTTCATAAAATCTATGAACTCTTTGGTTCCATTACGAGCGCAAGTAGTCTTACAGCATAGCTGCTGCCACTAATCAGAACAATAAAACCATATATGGCGAAGGCAGCAGCTGAAATATCTTTTTGGTACGGCTTAATTCTTACAAAACTGTCAAAATGTTTTCTCCAATTTGTCACGCCACTGTCAGAATCTTGTGCTAAAGTTTATTCAGCATAAAAATAACTGGAGGTTATCACATGAAAATATTAGAAACAAAAAATCTTAAAAAATACTACGGAAACGGCAACAGCCAGGTAAAAGCTCTGGATGGAATCTCGCTTCAAATCGAAGAAGGAGAACTCGTCGCCATCGTAGGCTGCTCCGGCTCCGGCAAAAGCACGCTCCTGCATATGCTCGGCGGACTGGACTACCCGACTTCCGGAACCGTAACCGTAGCAGGCAAAGAGATCTTCCAATTAAACGAAACTGAGCTGACAATCTTTCGCCGGCGCAGAATCGGCTTTGTATTCCAAAGCTATAATCTGATCCCGATACTAAATGTCTATGAAAATATCGTCCTTCCGATAGAACTCGACGGTAAAAAGCCTGACACAAAATATATCAGCGCCATCCTGCATACACTCGGCATCGCTGACCAGGCTGACCGTCTGCCGGGCCAGCTTTCCGGCGGACAGCAGCAGCGTGCAGCCATCGCGCGTGCACTTGCGACAAGGCCAAGCATTCTGCTAGCCGATGAACCGACCGGTAATCTGGACAGCCGTTCCACACAGGAAGTAATGGGACTGCTAAAACTATCCGGAGACCGCTTTCACCAGACGATTGTCATGATTACCCATAACGAAGCGTTGGCACAGCTGTGCAACAGGATTATCCATGTGGAAGACGGAAAAATCATAGATGATTCATCTATCGCCAAAGATAGTGGTTATCCCACCAAAGAAGAAGATGATTACAATCATAGCAGCCGCACTAAAAAAAGTGCAGGAGATAATCCTTATAAAGATGATAACCACGCCATAGGAGAGGGTTCTTATAAAAATAATCATATCACAGGAGGCAGCTCTCATGAAAAATAACAACCGCGCCGCCATACGCAGGCTTTCTGCGCGCAGCTTAAAAAATAACAAAATCCGCAACCTTTTTGCCGTCTGCGCCATTATTCTGACATCCATGCTGTTTACCGCCGTATTTTCCCTATTCAGCGGCATCATTCAGGCCGGACAGGAATCCACAATGCATGAAGTAGGAACCCGCTTCCATGCCGGACTCAAAGACGCCGATTATAAGCAGTATGAAAAAACTGCTTCCGATCCATCCGTTAAAAAAAGCTGTTATAACATTCTGCTTGGGTTTGCAGAGAATATTCAGAAACGGCAGGCAGAAATACGATATATGCCATTTGAGGAGGCACTGCCGGATTTATTTATTACTCTTTTAGAAGGACGCCTTCCTGAGGCAGAGGATGAGATTGTAGTGGATACTATAGTTATGGATGAACTGAACGTTCCATATGCACTGGGTGAAAAAATCCCGATTCAATTTCAGTTTATGGGAGAGACATACGAAAAAGAATTTACAGTAAGCGGCTATTATAAAGGAGATCCGATCAGCCATGCAAGCGAACTTTTTATCTCCGAACCGTTCTGGCTCGGTATCAAGGGAAGCCTCACCGAAGAAGATTTCAGAGCATGGAACAAAGAACATCCAAATGACGACGGAAAGGGCCTTTTATCCGTACAGTTCTATTTTGACCGTCCATCCCATCTGGAAGAAAAAGTACGCACGGTCATAGAAAACGCAGGATATGTTCCTGAAACAGAATTAGATTACGGCGTAAACTGGGCTTATATGGAAAACCGCTTGGAATCAACGGATCCATTTACCTATTGTATGATCGCCGGAGTGCTTGCTGTTATCTTGGTGACCGGCTATCTGATAATTTATAATATATTTCAGATTTCCATTATGAGCGATATCCGTTTTTACGGGCTTCTTAAGACAATCGGAACAACCAAAAGACAGCTGCGGCGTCTGATCACCCGTCAGGTTCTGATTCTTTCCGCCTGCGGCATCCCCATCGGCCTGCTGTGCGGATATGCGGCGGGTATGATCGGAGTCCCCCTGATGACCAGAATCACACACAGCAATGAAGACTTAGAAATCTCACTCCAGTTCCATCCGTCCATATTCTTATTTGGAGCGGCATTTTCTATGCTCACGGTCTTTTTCAGCTGCCGTAAGCCGGGAAAGATTGCAGGAAGTGTTTCCCCGATAGAAGCCGTAAAATATACGCAGACAAAAGTTAAGTCAGCCAAAAACAGACGAAAACGCCGTCATTTCAGTCCATTTTCCATGGCAATGGCAAATCTGGGCAGAAATAAGAAAAAAACAGGCATCGTAATTGCTGCCATATCCTTAAGCATCATCTTATTGACCCTTGTCATGACCGGAGTCGGGAGCTTTCAAATCGACCAATATCTGGAAGCACGCATCTCTGGAGATTTTATGATCGGCGGATCTAGCGTGTTCAATCGGACACCGAATGTATATAATTACGAATTAGATAAAAAATTTGCAGATTATGCCAGATCACAGCCCGGAATAGAACAGGCTGAAGAACTATGGCTTGCCACCGGAAAATTTATCAAATTAGATGAAATCGCCAAAGCCGGACTTTTGAAGCTAGACCAGGAAGGCAAGCTGGACCATTCCTTCGGAAGAGAGCCTCTAAAACAGGGTGCCATCTACGGAGGTGTTTTTGGATACACTGACGGTCTGTTTAAAAATATCAGTGTTCTGGAAGGCAGCTTAGATGTAGAAAAATTTCAAAACGGCGATTATATACTTCTAAAATGTTTTTTCGGCAATGATACTCTAGAGCGTGTTTGAAAAATCAAAACTTTTGTTCATTTTAACCAAATAAGTAT
>CANDMV010000238.1 GCA_947385875.1 uncultured Eubacterium sp.
CTCTGCTTTCGATACATATATTTCTTTACATAATTATTGTTGCTTCCCAAAAGATTTCAGCCATTCTAAAGTATCTGTATCTGTTGCCCAAGACGGCGTGCTTGGTGCCGTCACAATCGAATGCTTCTCCAGAGCCGCCCGCTGTGTTTCTATGCTTGCTTTGGCATACACTTCCGTAGTGGATATATCCTCATGCCCAAGGAAATCCTTGATATAAAACAGGTTTACTCCTGCTTCAAGCAAGTGCATGGCTTTGGATTTCATTCAGAAGTTTACTGATTCATCTGCGCAGCAACCTCAGCCGCAAAATCCTCATTCTTCTTCTCAATACCTTCTCCAGTCTCAAACCGGATAAACTTCTTAATTGAAACTGTCGTACCAACTTCCTTCGATACCTGAGCCAGATACTGAGCTACTGTCTGCTTTCCGTCTTCAGCTTTTACATAGACCTGGTCTACAAGGCAGATTTCCTTTAATTCCTTATTCACACGTCCTTCGATCATACCGTTAATTACTTTCTCCGGCTTCTGTGACTCTTTCGGGTCATTCATGATCTGTGCACGTAAAATCTCTTTCTCATGTGCAATGTATTCTGCGCTGATTTCATCTCTGCTGACATACTTTGGATTCAGAGCCGCAATCTGCATACACAGATTACGTACAGCTTCCTTTACTGTATCATTCACTACAGACGTATCTGCTACCGTAACAACACCGATTCTTCCGCCTCCGTGAATATAGTCTACAACACAGCCGTTCTCCGCTTCTACTTTTTCAAATCTGCGGATTTTTAAGTTCTCACCGATGACTGCTACCTGCTCGACTAAAGAATCCTTAACTGTTTTGCCGGAATCCTCAATCCATGCTTCTTCCATGAATGCGTCTAAATCAGCCGCGTTAGAAGCAAGCGCCTGCTTTGCTACAAGCTCCACGTATGCCTGGAATTTTTCGTTCTTAGCAACGAAGTCTGTCTCTGAGTTTACTTCTACAATCGCTGCACGTTTGTTGTCTTCCACGATTACCTTTACGATTCCTTCTGCGGCGATGCGGGATGCTTTCTTCTCTGCCTTTGCCTGACCGTTCTTTCTTAAATATTCTACGGCTTCATCCATATCACCGTTCGTCTCGCCAAGAGCTTTCTTACAATCCATCATACCTGCGCCAGTCATCTCACGCAGTTCTTTTACCATTGCTGCTGTAATAGCCATTTTATTTTCCTCCAAAATTAATCCTATCGTTATTTCTAAGCTTTATATTAAGCTTTGTCAGCTGCACCCTCGTACAGTCTTCTTATACTGCCCTTCAGATTTATTCAGCTGCTGCCATTTCTTCTGCTTCCGCAGCTTCCTCTGCTTCTGCCACTTCCTCTGCTTCTCCCTGCTTTGCTTCAATCACCGCATCCGCCATCTTTGAAACGATTAATTTCACTGCACGGATTGCATCGTCATTGCCAGGAATTACAAAATCTAATTCTTCTGGATCGCAGTTTGTATCTGCAATGCCGATCAGAGGAATTCCTAATGTATGAGCTTCCTGTACGCAGATTCTTTCTTTCTTTGGGTCTACGATAAAGATTGCATCTGGAATTCTCTTCATTTCCTTAATGCCGCCTAAGTTCTTCTCTAATTTTTCCTGAAGCTTTTTCAGCGCCAGTACTTCTTTTTTTGGAAGACGTTCAAATGTCCCATCTTCTTCCATCTTCTCGATGCTCTTTAATTTTCCAATCCGGCTCTGAATTGTCTTAAAGTTGGTCAGCATACCGCCGAGCCATCTTTCATTTACGTAGTACATGCCGCACCGCTCTGCTTCTGTGCGGATCGCATCCTGTGCCTGCTTCTTTGTACCTACAAAGAGAATCGTACCGCCGTTTGCCACGATGTCCGCAACTGCATTATATGCTTCATCTACTTTGCCGACTGATTTCTGCAAGTCGATAATATAGATGCCGTTTCTCTCTGTGTAAATGTACGGAGCCATTTTAGGATTCCATCTTCTTGTCTGATGTCCAAAATGTACGCCGGCTTCCAGTAACTGTTTCATTGAAATAACACTCATTTTTCTTTCCTCCATTTGGTTTTGTTCGTCCATATGCTTCCGACTGCAATACGACCCGTAAAGGGCACCTGCATTGCTCCACATATGTGATTTTTATAGACTTGTATACTATAGCATAGGTTTTATTCTGTTGCAAGTATTTTCTGGTGAATTACTGGCGTGTTGTCAGTATAACAGCAATCTGACGGAACGTCGCATCTTTATTAATCTCATAAGTACCCGGCTGCAGCTGATTGGCATAGCCATGCTCGCCAAGATACGAATTAAACTCATCTGCACTTTCTACCAGCCCGGCTTCAAATACTTTTGCAGACACAATTCTTGATACATCGCCAGCTTCGATTGTAACGGTAACGGTATTGCCTGACGGCCTTCGATTCGGCCTGTCTGAATCTTTCTTGTCAGTGTC
The DNA here is from genome assembly GCA_947385875.1 of uncultured Eubacterium sp. Classification (GTDB taxonomy): domain Bacteria; phylum Bacillota; class Clostridia; order Lachnospirales; family Lachnospiraceae; genus Eubacterium_J. The sequence continues at coordinate 2,465 of CANDMV010000238.1, forward strand.
TTCCTTATCATCTTTTTTATCAGAATTTTTATCATCAGAGTCTTTTTTGTTGGAATCCTTTTTATCAGAGCTGCTGCTGTCAGGTGTTTTCTGATCTGAATCCCCGCTGCCGGCATCCTTCTGACCAGAATCTTGTATATCTCCTGAATCGGTGTCCTGGCCGGAATCATGTGAATTTCCTGAACCGGCACCCTGACCTTCTCCCTGATCATCCCCGTCCTGATTAAAATCAGGCTCTGTTGTATTTCCCGAAAGATCCTGTCCATCCCCGCTGCCATCAGCAGCTGTACTGCCGTCTGTTTCATCCGCCGGGCCATCCGTCCCAGTTTCAAGATCCACGGATGAAGCGCCCTGCTGCCCCATATCTGCAAGCGTGCCGGGAGAACTCTCCTTCTCATCTTCCATTACCATGCCAAGCTCAATAGCACGCCGGATCACTTCCTCATCCGAGATCTGATCCTGTAATAAAAACGCGATCGATAATATCAAAGTCGCTGCGATGACCCCTATTCCTGCTCCCCGCAAATAGTACTTGAATCTCATCTGATCAATCTCCTTGTGTAGTAAAAGTGACGCTTCTGTTTAGTTACCTGCGCTCACGACTTTTATGCTCGATGTAAGGAACTGTAAATAAATAACTGCTGATATTGCTTGTCTTTTTCTCCGAGAGTGCAGTCCAAAAATCAGTTACATAGCCCGCTATGCGCCTGATTTTCGGACTGCACTCTCGAAGAAAAATCCGGCGCATTATTCAGCAGTTATTTATTTACAGTTCCTTACGTAAAAATCACAGATAGGTTATTTATAAAGTCCTAGTATCAACCGCACTTCTCCTACTCCCATACCGAGCTTCTTCGCGATTGCAACAGAATCTTTTCCCTCCTCATAGAGTCTTAAGATTTCATCACGCACATTTACTTCTTCTTCTGTTTCTGCTGATTCACCAGCTTCTTCCGTCTGAGGCTCAGTCTCCGCAGAATCTGCTGCAGCTGACGATACTTCCGAAACTGCCGCCGTCATTTCCGGCACTGCCGCAGGTGCTGATACCGCGGCAGACTGCGGCTTCGACTGCTTGATCTGGCTGAGATAATAATTTGTCATTTCCTCTTCCTGTGATTTTAAATCCTGAAGCTGCTGTGTGAGACCGGAAGTAAAGCTGGTCAGTTCTGTATGCTTGTCATTCAGCATACTATACAAAAACATAATCTCATTATGTGTCTTATTCATCTTCTCTATGACAGTATCTGAATATTCATTGATTGCCATGATTTTTTCATTCGTCTGCTTTTCTAACGAACGTTCTGTTCGGTCTTTACTGGCATCAATCGTTTCTTCCACTATATCCACGACCCGCTGCTTGGATTTATCTAACTCATGTTCTAGCATGACACTCATTTCTTCCTTGCTCAGCTCTGATATATGCTCAAGCTCATCCGGGGACAGCTTCTCTGTCACCCAGAAGCTCGCCAGAATAAATAACATGCCAATAATCAATAGTATGATTTCTATCGCCGTCATTGAAATATCCTCTGCATTCTTCTTATTGCAATCATATTTTTATATCAAAACCTCCAGACATCGTCATTTTCAGCTTTACGCTGCCGTCAGACAGGCGCCCTGCTTTGTCCTTCTTGTTTTTCTTTCTCTGGTCTACATATTCATTAGAGCCTTTTTCCTTTGCATCAAACTTCTTCTGATCATTATCCGCATTTTCTTTTTTCTGTACTTCCTGTGCCTGGCTCTGATCTTTCTGCTCTTTTTGAATCTGAATATTCTGCTGCTCTACCGCAGGCTTATGGTCTTCCTGATGCCTTAATGTACTGACATCCTGCGTATTCTGAATCATTCCATTAAAATGAACCGGATGTACGGACATGCGATCACCTACACTTTCATCTCTTTGACAAGATATTCATATAAACTCCCATCGTCTTCTGCATCTTCAGCAGCGCTTTTGTATGCAGCTGCGATACTCTTGACTCAGAGACTTCCAATACCTTACTTATTTCCTTCAGCGTCAGATCCTCGTAATAATATAACAATATAACTTTTTTTTCTTTTTCTGTCAGCTGCTGCATTGCTTCCTGCAGCTTTTCCTTCAGTTCGGTTTCCTGCACCTGCTCTTCCGGCTGGATAAAATGTGAATTATTTCTTGCATCCATCACCGGCTCTGTGCCCTGCTCTATAAATTCATTCAAAGATACTACATTTGTGATTTTCAGCTGAGACTGCCATTCCTGAAGCTCGCCGCTTGACACGCCAAGCTCCTGCGCGATCTCATCATCTAAAGCAGTCTTGCCTGTCTGCATTTCTACTCTTTTGACTGCCTCATCAATCTTTTTCTGTTTCTGGCGGACGGTTCTTGGAATCCAGTCCATCTTGCGGATCTGGTCAAGGATTGCTCCGCGGATCCTAAGACTCGCAT
>CANDMV010000239.1 GCA_947385875.1 uncultured Eubacterium sp.
GCATCCACAGACATCAGCCGCCCCGCAGCAGCTGCAGCATAAACTGCCGCCTCTGCGAAAGCCTGTCCAAAAAGGCCAAAAAGTCCCGCTTTCAGCCGGTACTCCTCTCGGACAGCTGACCGCCTGCTTTGGATGGAATACATCGAATGCCCAGTGTGATGTCGATGTATCTGCTTTCCTGTTAGGCGCTGACGGCAGGGTACCCGGAGACGACTGGTTTGTTTTCTACGGCCAACCTGAAAGCCCCGACAAAAGCTGCCGTTTCCAGACTTCAAATGCGCTTACCGCCGCAGGGGCACAGGATCTGGAAACCATACGTATTGATTTTAACAGATTACATTCCAAAGTAAAAAAGATCGTATTTGTACTGACCATTAACGAAGCTTTCCAAAAAAAACTGCACTTCGGCATGATAAAGGATGCATATATCAGAATCCTGGGGCCAGACAACAAAGAACTGGTCAGTTTTCAGATGACTGATTATTATTCAAATGTCATATCTATGATGATTGGTGAAATCTACGATTATAAAGGTACATGGAAATTCCATGCAGTCGGAAATGGAGTTGCAAAAGATCTTGCAGGATTATGTGCCTTATACGGTGTACAGGTAGTCTGACAGCCCCATCAATCCGGGCTGCTGCCAGCCAAAAGTAATTTTTAGGAGCAACGTTAAGTTCATAAAAATATAGATAAATAAGTGCAAATGTGTAATAATGTGATCGGAAGAAGGGAAGCGAGAAAATTGCTAAAGAGCTTCAAGACGGAAATAAAACCAACACCGGAACAAATGCAGAAGATCAATAAAACAATCGGCACATGCAGGTTTGTCTATAACTTTTATCTTTCCCGCAATAAAGAATTTTATGAAGGACAAAAGAAATTCATATCCGGCATGGATTTTTCAAAATGGCTTAACAACAGCTTTATCCCGGACAATCCTGGCCATCAGTGGATAAAGGAAGCCAGTTCAAAATCCGTAAAACAAAGCATTATGAATGCTGAAAAGGCATTTAAAAAATTTTTTAGGCATCAGGGCGGATTTCCAAAGTTTAAGAAAAAGAATAAATCTGATGTGAAAATGTATTTTGTTAAAACAGATGCAAAAACAGTTATTGCATGTGAAAGGCACAGGATAAAGATCCCGACGCTTGGATGGGTCAGGCTGAAAGAAAAAGGCTATATACCAGCTTCAAAACAAGGGCATATGATAAAAAGCGGTACAGTTTCCCGCAGAGCAGGCAGATACTATGTATCTGTTTTGGCTGATGTTCCTGATGCAGAAAAACCACAGTTAGAGAATTTCGGGATAGGAATTGATTTAGGTATCAGAGACTTTGCAGTTATCAGCAGCGGCATTACAAAAAAGAACATTAATAAGACTGAAAAAATGAAGAAATTAGAAAAGAAGTTAAAAAGAGAACAGCGCAGACTTTCGAGGGAATACGAAAATCTAAAAAAGCGCAGTAATAACAAGAAAGGAGAGGCTACTGGACAAAATATCAGGAAGCAGATTTTAAAGGTACAGAAGCTTCATCAGAGAATAGATAATATCCGTACAGATTATATCAACAAATGTGTAAGTGGGATAGTAAAAACCAAACCGTCTTATATTACCATTGAAGACTTGAATGTAACGGGTATGATGAAGAATAAGCATCTTTCTAAGACAGTTGCTTCACAGAAGTTTTATGAATTTCGAACGAAATTAGAAGCAAAATGCAGAGAATCTGGAATTGAACTGCGGATCGCCGACAGATGGTATCCATCAAGCAAAATATGTCATAAGTGTGGATGCATAAAGAAAGATTTAAAGCTTTCTGACAGGAAATATACTTGCGAATGCGGGTATCATGCAGACAGGGATTTCAATGCAAGCCTTAATTTGAGAGATGTAAAAACTTACAAAACAGCATAATGAAGTGTTTGGTACCGATGGCTTAGTCGGGAATTTACGGCTGTGGAGTGTACAAGAACTTGTGAGTAGTATCTGGATTTATCCAGTGCAAAAGCATACACAATGAAACAGTAAGGAATGTTTGTGAAAACTTCCAACTTCTCGATATGGGTATATTTGTCCATATTTTGAGTAGCAAGATGATTATGCTAACTTTTGAAACAATCAACGAACTGACATTAAAAGTCACCTGCAAAGGCAGCGACGTGCTTATCACAAAAGCAGGCTCTTTTATCGCCGGAGACAGTCCCGGCGGAAAAAATTATAAATTTGAAAAGCTGCTGCTGGGACCGCAGAATAACTTCGCGCAGGCCGCCATCGGCTCTTTGATCCGCCGGGTGACCGGTGAAAATATACCATTGATGAAAGTAACTATGAGCGGAGATTCTGTGACATATTACGCAGACTACAGCCAGCATGTCGTGATCTACCGTCTGGCAGTCGGAGAGGTCATCTCTGTGGAATCGGAAAATATACTTGCATTTACACAGGACTGCAGTTATGAAGTCCGTTTTATCGGATGCGGCGTCCTATCACAGAAGGGCTTTGCCACAACCGCTCTGACCGGCAGAGGAAATAATGCTTATGTCGCAGTCCTGTCGAACGGCAACCCGATTGTACTCAGCAATGTGCAAAGCCGCAGCACGCTTTCCGTAGACCCGGATGCCGTCATCTGCTGGATGAGCCAGTCAGGCTACTGCGACCCGCAGATTAAGACAGATTTATCCTGGAAAAACCTAATCGGGCAGGCTTCCGGTGAATCCTATGCATTTGAATGGAATGCCAATCAGCCGGTATCTGTCATTGTACAGCCGACAGAACGCAGGGGCGGGATCAGCCTTAGCATGGATTGATTTCCAAGGCAATATGGAGAAATTATCCCAAATTGAATATCATTCCTATCATCTGCACTCCCCGCTTTGTACCCACAAGACATGATACGGAGAATTCATCCCAAATTTAAGAAACGCTGCCTGCCATATCATGCCCTGCGGGTACGACTCATAAATTAGGTTAAATTCTCCATATCATACCCTGTAGGTACCTCTCACAGAAAGCATTCGGCAAATGTATCAATATGGTAAGGAAAGACCGTGGGTGCACGGCGGACAGACTTTCAGAGCTTTTTTACTCTCACTGCTATCCTGTCCATCGACCTAGTGTTCCATCCGGACAGAAATTAGAGTTTCGCGCAGTCTAATTCGCGTCAGCGCAAGGCAAAATTTCGACAACGATGTGGATCTGGATCCATCTGCTAGAAGTTTTAACGCAGCAATGGCGTGAATCAGGCTGTGATAAACTCTAATTTCTGTCCGGATGGAGCACTAGACCCATTAAGTACGAACCGGCAGCTGCGCTAAAATCACTGCTCCAAAGATCATCACACATCCTAAAATCTCCCGCCCGGATAATGCTTCGCCTAAAATCACCCATCCTGCCAGTACTGAAAATACAGACTCAAGACTCATAAGCAGAGAAGCAATCGTAGGATTTACCCCCTGCTGCCCTATAATCTGAAGCGTATATCCCACACCACAGGATAAAACCCCGGCGTACAAAATAGGAATCCATGCATCCGCCACCGTCAGTGCAGGCATCCATTCCAGTATTCCTTCCATCGAATGCTTCATATCAACCAAAAACATAGGTACAGCAGAAATCAGACCGCTCACGATAAACTGAATACACGCCATCCGCACACCGTCTACCCGGACTGCGAAATAATCAATCAGCATAATATGAACAGCAAAGATCAACGCGCACAGCAGCAGCAGAAAATCTGAAAACTGTATCTTAAAGCTTCCGTCTATACACAGCAGGTACAGTCCTGCCACCGCCGCGGCAATTCCAGCCCAGATATTCCATCCGCTTTTTTTATGAAAAAATAACCCCAGCACAGGAACAATTACTATGTAACAGGCTGTAAGAAACCCCGCCTTTCCGGCAGAAGAACCAAGATACAATCCCATCTGCTGCAGATTGCTCGCAGCCGCCAGCGCCACACCGCAGGCAATGCCTCCCAGTGCTAACAGCCTTTTATCCTGCTGCGTATGCGGTGTTTCGTCTTTCGTCAGATGCAGACGATCTAAAATCCGAATCACCGGCAGTAACACAATGCCTCCGATCATCGAACGGATACAGTTAAATGTATACGGCCCTACCGCATCTCCGCCCGCACTCTGTGCTACAAACGCAATCCCCCAGATCAATGCTGTCAATACCAGTAAAAATGAATTTCTACGAACGTTTTTTTTAGAATCATGATCTACGATCTTTTTCATGCTGCTTTTTCCACTCCTTAATCTGCTCCAGCCGCTGCCGCATCTTTTCTTCCATCCCCTGACTCGTAGGATGATAATATTCTCTTCCTATTAAAGAATCCGGCAGGCACTGCATCGAAGTCAGCTTCTCCTTTGTATCATGTGCATACTGATAACCGCTGCCATAATCAAGACTCTGCATCAGCTGTGTCGGCGCATTTCGTATGACCAAAGGCACAGGCTCAGACAGCTGTGTCAGCGCGTCTTTTTTCGCGTCATTATACGCAATATACAAAGCATTTGATTTCGGAGCCAGCGATAGATAGACTACCGCCTGCGTTAAATGCACCGTACATTCCGGCATACCGATAAAATGACATGCCTGAAAAGCTGCCACGGCAGTCTGTAATGCCTGCGGGTCTGCCAGTCCTACATCCTCGCTTGCAAACCGGACGACACGGCGCGCTACATACAGCGGATCCTCTCCTGCCTCCAGCATACGTGCCAGCCAGTAAATCGCCGCGTCCGGGTCTGAATTGCGCATAGATTTATGCAGCGCTGAAATCAGATTATAATGCTCTTCCCCCTTCTTATCATATAATAACGATTTTTTAGAAGTGCACTGCTCCAGCGTCTCTGCTGTCAC
>CANDMV010000240.1 GCA_947385875.1 uncultured Eubacterium sp.
ACAGTAACTATGCGGGTTTCAGCAGTTAATGCTGTTACTCCATGAATAATTCAGGCTTATTGTTATAGAATATAATGGTTTATCATATTTTAGCAGATTGCTGAATCGGAAGATCTTCGGTGTGCTGGGTAAGTCCTGTTTGTCTATTTATGTAAATCAGGTTTTTGTTATTGGCATATTTCAAAGATACTTTGCTCAACATAGGAATTTCTTTAGGGATGGAATATGGTTCCTGATTTTCATAACTGTATTTGGAATGATCATTAATTATATATTGGAAATGTGTATGAATAAATATCATAAATATAAAAGTATGAAAAATGCAGTTATAAATATTTAAAGGAGATGGAGATGATGCTTGAAGAATATACATTTGTTTTTGACATTGACGGCACACTTTGTCCGATCAAGAAAAAAGAAGAAAAATATGAAGAGCTTATACCTTACCAAAATATGATTAAAAAGATGAAATATTATAAAGAAAATGGCGCAAAAATTGTCCTATTTACCTCAAGAAATATGAATTCTTACAAAGGAAATATAGGATTAATAAATAAGTATACAGCCAAAGCCTTATCCGAGTGGCTGGAAAAGTGGGACATTCCATATGATGAGATCATTTATGGAAAACCGTGGCCGGGGCACAAAGGCTTCTATGTGGATGACCGTACGGTCAGGCCGGATGAATTTCTAAATCATACAGTCGAAAAGCTGGAAGAAATTTGTGAAGCATCAATTTGCAAAGAATTTATTTGTAAAGAACCTGATAGAGAGGAGTAATGAAATGAATCCCAAATTGGATATTGTAATTACAATGGGCGGAGCGGGGAGCAGGTTTCGAAAAGCAGGCTATAAGATTCCCAAATATATGATAACTGCCAAAGGAAAGACATTATTTGAGTGGTCAATGATCAGCCTGTCAGGGTTTCGGCAGGATGCGGCACAGTTTATATTCATAGCAATGCAGGATGAAAATGCGGATGTCCAAAGTTTTATAAGAGAACAGTGCGAAAAAATAGGAATTCATGACTATCATGTGGTTTTGCTCGAATATTTGACGGATGGACAGGCAGCCACAGCGATGCTTGCAGAGAAATATTGGAATAGGGAGCATGGATTACTGATTTATAATATTGATACATACGTGGAAGAGGGGGAAATGAATAGCCGGCAGCTATGCGGAGATGGATTTATTCCATGCTTTAGGGCTGCGGGCAGCCATTGGAGTTTTGTGAAAACAGATGACACAGGAAGAGCGGTTGAAGTAAAAGAAAAAGAGCGTATTTCGGAGCATTGCACGATTGGTGCGTATTATTTTAAGAGCTGTCAGCTGTATGCGGATTTGTATCATGATTATTATGACAAAAATATGAATCTTGTAAATGGGGAAAAATATGTAGCGCCATTATATAATCATTTATTGTCGAGGAATGGTGAAATTTATATATCTGATATAAATCCCCAAAAGGTACATGTGCTAGGCACGCCGGAAGAACTGGAGGCTTTTATTCAGGGCGGACAGAGGTAAATTTGGAAGGGTGCTTATGCTGTATGGATTACGGCATGAAGTATGCAGCAGGAAATTTCGCGGAGGTGAAGGGGGAATTTGAGATGAAGATGATTGCAGTCATGCCGATAAAACTGAACAATGAGCGTCTGCCTGGTAAAAATACAAAGCTGCTGGGCAGGCGGCCGCTGATGCTGCATATGCTGGATAGTCTGAAAAGGACGGGACTGATGGATATGATTTATGTATACTGCAGTCAGGATTCTATCAAGGAATATCTGCCGGATGGAGCGGTCTTTTTAAAAAGGCCTGCGTTTTTAGATCTGCCGTCGTCTAATTTTACGCAGATCTTTGAACATTTTTGTGCTTCCATAGATGCAGATCTTTATGTTTATGCACATGCAACGGCACCGTTTGTAAAAGAAGATACGATAGAGGAATGCATCTGTGCGGTGAGGGATGGCGGGTATGATTCTGCGTTTTGTGCTTCTAAGATACAAGACTATTTGTGGAAAGATGGAAAAGCACTGAATTTTGATGCTGCAGATCTTCCAAGAAGCCAGGATCTGGAGCCGATTTACCGTGAGACATCTGGCATCTACGTATTTAAAAAGGGTGTATTTAAAAAGTATCACCGGAGGATAGGAGAACATCCTTACATAAAAGAAGTGTCCTATAAAGAGGCAGTGGATATTAATAGACCGGAGGATTTTCGATTAGCGGAGGCACTGCTGGATGTGGAGTGTTAATGATGTGCTGAATTTGACAAATAATGATGTACGCAGCAAGGAGGCAAGATGGATAGGGTAAGCTTATTGGAATGTACGCTAAGGGATGGCGGGTATGTTACTGGCTGGCATTTTGAAGAGAAAGTGATAAAGGATATGATACAAGGGCTTGTGGAAGCCGGCCTTGACTATATTGAGGTAGGCTATTTGAATCATAAGGCGTATGAGACAGGCACCACTCAGTTTTCGTCCATTGAGCAGATTGAGGGATACCTTCCGAAACACCACAGGGAGACGGTTTTTTTGGCAATGGCGGATGTACAGCAGTTTCTGCCGGAAGATATACCACCCTGCACTGGAAAATCAGTGGACGGGATACGGGTCGTATTTTACAAGCATCAGACGCAGGCGGCGCTGGCACTGGCAGAGGCGGCAGCAGAAGCCGGATACAAGCTGTTTGTGCAGCCGATGGTGACGATCGATTACTCTATCGATGAATATGCGCAGACTGTGAAAAAATTTGCGGCGTTGAATCCATATGCTGTATCTATTGTAGACAGCTTTGGATATATGACAAAGACAGATTTTAGAAGGTATTTCAAAGTCCTTGACAATATACTGGACCAGAAAGTTTCGATCGGCTTTCATTCCCATAATAATATGAATCTGGCATTTTTAACGGCACAGGATGTATTTGATTATAATACTCTAAGAAGGACAATTATTGACTGCTCTTTGTATGGAATGGGACGCGGAGCGGGCAATCTGAATACAGAGCTGATCGCACATTATTATAACATGACTTTGGGAAATAAATATGACTGCATGAAAATCATCGAACTGATTTCCAGGCATATTATGCCGATAGCAGAAAAGACGCAGTGGGGATATACGCCATATCTTTTTCTGACAGGGATGATGCATTGTCATCCGAATTTTGCCTGCTATCTGCTGGAGGCGCATCCAGAGGTTGCCGTTGCTGAGTTCGCAGAGTATCTGAAAATGATTCCGGCAGAGATGAGGACAAAATGCAGGCGGGAATATGTGGCAGACATATGGGAGGACTTTAAAAATCAGAGAGAGTCGAACAGCAGCAGTAGGATTGAACAAGCTAAAAAATCAGAGAAAGTGGGACATCTGCAGTAGAATCGAACAAGCAGCAGAATAATGCAATCTGAAAATCTGCAGATGAAGTTTTCAGACGGTCAGGAGAGTAATGAAATAGCAGAATATTGTAAACTTTAGAAAGCAGCAAAATAATGTTGTCTGAAAATCTGCAGATGAGGTTTTCAGACAGTCAGGGGGAATCATGAAATTAGAAGATATTCTAGAGATGCCGCGAAGCTCCTGTCCGGTAAAGGAGATTGTGAAGGCGCAGTTTATGGACAGGTTGGCAAAACAGAAGCGGGCAGTGCTGTTTGGAGCTGGTTCCGGAGGTATACGTGTCTATGAGTTTATTCAGAAAAATATACCGGGGGGGGTAATTTGGTGAAATGCTTTGTGGATAATAATCCGCGTAAGCACTATACAGAGCTTGCCGATAAGAGGATTCTGCCTCCGCATGAGGTATTTGCAGAATATGACGAGGAGTTGGTTGTGATTTCCTGCGGAGAAGGAGACGAGATTATTCAGCAGCTGGCGGAGCTTGGGATTCCAGAGGAAAAGGTGTTTATTCCTGATCTTGCTGCAGCTTCAGAGAATGATGCTGAGTTTATCCTTCAAAATATATCGCTGCTTGGAAGGATATATGACGGTCTGGCAGATGAAAAGTCAAGACACGTATTTCAAAATATACTGAACTATAGGCTGTCTCATAAAATGGAATTGATAAAAGAGATTGCAGATGACAGCAGAGATCAGTATTTTGACAGGCAGCTGATCCGTTATTCCAGCAGTGATGTTTTTTTAGACTGCGGTGGATATATAGGGGATACGATAGAAGCTTACATATACCATAATCATGGAGCTTATGCGAAGATTATATGTCTGGAAGCAGATGCAGACAATGCCACGATTATTGAACAGAGAATGATAAAAGAAAAAGGCTGTAAAGTCGAGCTTCATCATGCGGCGGCTTATCATAAAAAGGCAGAACTGGAATTTGACAGGATTGGTTCGGGGAGCGGAAGAATCATTGAAGATGGATGTGCCAAGACAGAATCTGTTCTGGTGAAGGCGGAGACGATTGACAGCATCTTAAAAGGGCGGAAAGTCGATTTTATCAAAATGGATATCGAAGGAGCGGAGTATAAAGCTCTGCTCGGCGCGGTGGATACGATTCAAATATATAAGCCGACGCTGATGATCTGCGTATATCACAGGCAGGATGATTTTATCTCGATACCGATGCTGATAAAATCAATGAACTGTAATTATAAGCTGTATCTGAGGCATTATCGGAGTCTGTCAGTGCAGGAAACGGTGCTGTATGCAGTGAACAGTATGCAGATATAAGGATGAAATATATGGAAGCTTAAGTCCAGCTAAGAAATGTCAATAGGTAAAATGAAAAATGTTTAAAAAGTTTGTTACCATTCACAGCCATTTTAATTTATGATGTTTAATGAATTCCCATTGGG
>CANDMV010000241.1 GCA_947385875.1 uncultured Eubacterium sp.
CACCTTTAGCTGCTGACATTCAGTCAGGGCGGACTAGGTGCCGCGACCGTCCGGTGCCACAGCGTAAATGCAGAATGCTTAGGGCTTCTTGCATTCTGGAACGGACGCCGGCAGACCGGGTGGATTCCCTCTCCCAGCGTCCGGCCGACCAATATGTAACACCGTATCTGAACTGTTACATGATATGGGATAAAATGAGAAGATTCCCTTGATTATTTTATCATTTTAGAGTATCTTATAAAAGTGAGTTTTGAATAATGAAGCATAGAATCCTGCAATTTTTGGAAGATGAATCATAACTGTAATCGTTTCGCGATGGACTTTCAAAGTAATGTAGAACAGGCTGGCATGGCTGGACTGTTACATAAATGGAGAAATTATGGATTTATTTGATTATATGAGAGAGAAAAATCTCGAAAAAGAATCACCGCTTGCATCCAGACTGCGGCCTGTCACTCTGGATGAAGTGGTCGGACAGCAGCATATCATAGGAAAAGACAAGCTGCTATACCGGGCGATTATGGCGGACAAGTTAAGCTCCGTTATATTTTACGGCCCTCCCGGTACGGGCAAGACAACACTTGCAAAAGTCATAGCAAATACAACAAGTGCGGTATTTTTACAGCTCAACGCGACTTCCGCCAGAAAAAAGGACATGGAGGAGATCATTGCACAGGCGAAAAACAATCAGGGAATGTACCAGAAAAAGACAATTCTGTTTATAGATGAAATTCACCGTTTTAATAAGGGACAGCAGGATTATCTGCTTCCGTTTGTGGAGGACGGAACAGTGATTTTGATTGGGGCGACAACAGAGAATCCGTATTTTGAAGTGAATGGGGCGCTTTTGTCACGTTCCGTGATTTTTGAGCTGTACGCGCTTTCGAAAGAAGATCTAAAGACGCTGCTGTATCGTGCAGTAACGGATGTCGAAAAGGGATTGGGGTCTTATCAGGCTGTATTGGAGGAAGATGCAGCTGATTTTTTGTCGGATGCAGCAAACGGAGATGCGCGGGCGGCCCTTACGGCAGTCGAGCTGGGTGTTCTGACGACGGAGCGCAGCGCGGACGGCAGGATTCATATTACTCTGGACACGGCGTCGGAGTGTATTCAAAAACGGGTGGTGCGGTATGATAAATCAGGAGATAATCATTACGATACGATTTCTGCGTTCATTAAGAGTATGCGGGGGTCTGATCCGGATGCGGCGGTGTATTATCTGGCAAGAATGCTGTATGCGGGGGAGGATATCAAGTTTATAGCAAGAAGGATTATGATCTGTGCATCTGAGGATGTGGGAAATGCAGATCCTCAGGCTCTTCAGGTGGCGGTAGCGGCATCTCTGGCAGCTGAGCGGCTGGGAATGCCGGAGGCGCAGATTGTATTATCTCAGGCGGCTACCTATGTAGCGAGTGCTCCTAAGAGCAATGCAGCCTGTATGGCGGTTTTTGATGCAATGGAGACTGTCCGTGGTGCAAGGACGCCCGTCATACCGGCTCATCTGCAGGATTCCCATTATAAATCTAGCGCAAAGCTGGGACGCGGTGTGGGCTATTTGTATGCGCATGATTATCCGGATCATTACGCGGCGCAGCAGTATCTGCCGGATGAAATGGCGGATGCAGTATTTTATAGACCTGCCGAAAGCGGGTATGAGAAAAATATCCGTGAATATCTGCATAAGGTCGCAGAGTGGAAAAAGGATGGCAGGCATAGCTGAAAGAAATTTACTATGTGATAAGAAAAGTCAATATAATATTTGCGGATGGACAAAGATGAATAGATAAACGAGGAGTGCACAATGAAATCATATCTAGAAATGTCTTATGAGGAACTATTAGAGGAAAAGGAAGGACTGGAAAAAGAGCTTGAAAAGATCAAGGAGCTTGGATTAGACCTGAATCTTACGCGAGGAAAGCCGTCTCCGGCGCAGCTGGATTTATCTATGGATATGTATGACCTGATTGATTCAGACTCTCTGCTGATGGCAGAGGATGGGACAGACTGCAGGAATTACGGCGGTCTGGATGGGATTGGAGAAGCAAAGCGTCTGATGGCAGGATTTATGGATTGCGATCCCGAACAGGTGATTGTACATGGAAATGCCAGCCTGAATATTATGTATGACATGGTGGCACGGTCGATGACACACGGCGTGTTAGGATCGACACCGTGGTGTATGTTGGATCAGGTGAAGTTTTTATGTCCGGTGCCGGGATATGACAGACATTTTTCGATCACAGAGTTTTTCGGCATTGAGATGATAAATATTCCAATGAACGCGGACGGCCCGGATATGGAGCTGGTAGAAAAGCTGGTCAGAGAGGATGAGGCTGTCAAAGGCATCTGGTGTGTGCCGAAGTATTCTAATCCGCAGGGGATTACCTATTCAGACGAGGTCGTGAGGAGATTTGCGGCATTAGAGCCTGCGGCGGAAGATTTCCGTATTTACTGGGATAACGCTTATGCAGTGCATGATTTGTATGAAGATGACCGCGATCATCTGCTGCCGATTATGAAGGAGTGTGAGAGAACGGGCAGAGAGGACATGATCTATCAGTTCTGCTCTACTTCGAAGGTGACATTTTCAGGAGCAGGATTTTCTGCAATGGCGGCATCGAAAGCAAACCGGGAAGATATTTACAAGCAGATGGCGGTACAGACTATCGGACATGATAAAATCAAGCAGTGGGTTCATGCGAGGTATCTAAAAGACATGGATGGGGTCCGCGCACATATGGCAAGACATGCGGCAATCGTGCGTCCGAAGTTTGAGGCAGTAGAAGATCTGCTGTCAAAAGAGATTATCCCGCGCGGCATTGGAGCTTTTAGAAAGCCGAAGGGTGGTTATTTTATTTGTTTTGAAGCGCTGGACGGCTGTGCGAGGGCGATTGTGGACAAAGCGAAGGAAGCCGGCGTGGTTCTGACCGCAGCCGGAGCCCCTTTTCCATATGGCAGGGATCCGCGTGACAGCATCATCCGCATTGCACCGACTTTCCCTGATACTGCACAGATGAAACAGGCGGCGGAAGTGTTTGCGTATTGTGTAAGACTTGCAAGTGCAGAACATTTATGTGATTTTATGGCTCGTAAATAGTTACTAATAAGAATATAATTCGGGATGGATACCCGGATGCCGGGTGCGGGGAGTTGTCCCGTCTTCCTGTGACTTTTCCAGAATGTTAAGAAGTTCTAGGTATTCTGGAACGGACATCGGCAGACCGGGCAGATTCCCTCTTCCAGCGTCCGGTCTGCCAATATATAATACCCGAAATCTTAAGTGAATGACACTGGCCGTGCATAGCAGCCAATCATTCAGGATAAGGATTTATAAGTATTGTGTTTCTCTTGTAAAAGTATATAATAGAATTAATCTATATATATTGAATAAATAATAAAAATATTGAGGAGGATATTATGTTAAGTTATACGATAGAAGGAGGAAACCTTCCAGTTGTCATCTGCACTTTAGAAGGTGGGGAAAGTATGATTACAGAGCGCGGCAGCATGAGCTGGATGTCTCCGAATATGAAGATGGAAACAACTTCGAACGGGGGATTCAGCAAAGCGATCGGGCGTATGTTCGCGGGAGAGGCGCTGTTTCAGAACCGCTATACGGCAGAGGGCGGCAGCGGCATGATTGCATTTGCATCCAGCTTTCCGGGAAGTATCCGTGCATTTGAGATTACAAAGGAAAAAGAAATCATCGTTCAAAAGGCCGGATTTTTGGCAAGCGATACGACTGTGGAATTATCTGTGTTTTTTCAAAAGAAGCTTGGCGCCGGATTCTTTGGCGGGGAAGGCTTTATTATGCAGCGGCTGTCCGGGCATGGAATCGCATTTGTAGAATTTGACGGACATGTAGTGGAGTATACGCTGTCGCAGGGACAGTCCATCGTGATTGATACCGGCTATCTGGCGGCAATGGATGCGACCTGCTCTATGGAAATTCAGAGTGTGCCGGGTGTAAAAAATATGCTTTTCGGCGGTGAAGGATTATTCAATACGGTTGTGACAGGGCCGGGCAGGGTATTCTTACAGACAATGCCGATCAGCAATGTAGCAGGCGTGATCGGTTCGCATATTCCATCTGCAAAATAGACCTAGCAGAAGGATCAGCATGGAGTATTTTCAGGCTGCTGCAGAAAGCTGTGAAATGAGAAAAAGACAATAAAATTGCAAAGTATTTATTTACCGTTCCTAGAGCGTGTTTGAAAAATGCTTTCCGTGAGATGTACCCACAGGGCATGATATGGAGAATTTATCCCAAATTTATGAGGCATAGCGGGCTATGTTGATTAAATTTGGGATGAATTATCCGCAAAGTGGGGAGTGCAGATCGCGGGAATGATTTTTCAAACACGCCCTAGTGTACTGACACGAAATAAAACTCGCTTATTTGAAACAAAGGAAATGAACAGAATATCGGGGAAACCGCAGGAATAAAGGGCTTTCGGCACATTGAGTATGACCGAAGGCTCTTTATTTTTTCGGATTGTAATAGGCCGTGAGTGAGGATGTGCTTGGATTTGAACCCCCATATGTAGATTTGAACCCTCCCCATATATCCAATTTGAACCCACTCAAGGTAAAATCAAAATGTATAAATCAGCTACAGATTTTCCAGTTCTTGCTGCAATTGTTGGAGAAAAGTATTGGAGGCTTTTGAAAGAACCTGGTATTTTTTCCATACAATGCAAAGTTCTGCTTTCAGAGTAGGAAAAAGCGGTTTAAAACACAGGTTGCTGTTACCGGTTGTATTGATG
>CANDMV010000242.1 GCA_947385875.1 uncultured Eubacterium sp.
AGATCTGTATTAGTGACTGGAGTTCAGACGTGTGCTCTTCCGATCTCTGATCCAAGTGCAGGAACCGGCACGGGAGGCACGAATCCAAGCACAGGAAGCACTGAACCGGGAGCTGATACGCAGGTAAAAGAAACCGTTACGAAATATGGAGTAGAGTCGGATATTTTAACTGCATATACAGAGCGGGAGCATACGTTCCGTTTAAAGACGCTGACGAATATGAACCTTAGAGAACATGCGGGTACAGAGTATCCATCCATTGCAGTGGTTCCTTCAGGAACAAAACTCCCGTATTTTAAATATACGCTTTCGACAGAGGATAAGAAATGGTATAAAGTCACTTATAAAGCTAATGGAAAATCTTATTCGGGTTATTTGTCCGGCAGTTATGTAAAACGCTATACATATGGAAAGACTACGAAGAAGGTAAATATGCGTTCCGGTGCAGGACTGGGATATAAAATCTCCAGATCGGTGCCGAAGGGAGTCAAGGTGACAATCGCAGGCAGCAAGGTGGATGCGAAGGGGACGCATTGGAGTAAGATAAGTTATGTAAAGAATGGTAAGAGCTATTCTGGATTTATCCCTACAAAATATATAAAGCAGGTATAGAGCGATAGCTTGTAGCAGCGCGGCGGTTTATATATCCGCCGCGTTGTATATAAGCTAAGACTTAATCAGTTATTACAGATAGCAAAAGTGTAAGTAACAGTGATTTAAGTTGTAATCTGCTTTGGAATTCTGAAAAAAGCATTACAGAGATTGCATTTATCTGTAGTTTTAATCATTTAAGTTATTTTTCTAAACTTTTTCTAAAATTTCAGCTGTACTCCGCGGGAATCTCGCAAGCTTACTATCCTAATTCAAAATTTTATAAGTTTTCAGTAACGGAAAATAAAGACAGTTTTTTTCAAAATAAGGTCATGTACAGCAGAAGGTGTTATTGTTATACTATGCTTACAAACAACGAGAGAAAACAGATTGAGAATACAGCAAGTCTTAACAATAAAACGGAGGAAAAGACTATGGATAATTGTTATCTGGCAGTAGATATTGGCGCATCCAGCGGCCGGCATATGCTTGCATGGAAGGAAGACGGCCAGATCCGTATGGAGGAGATTTACCGCTTTTCAAATGGTATGGAAAAAAAGGACGGTCATTTGTGCTGGGACTTGGAGCGACTGTTTCAGGAGGTAGTAAATGGCATCAAAAAGTGTAGAGAGCTTGGAAAGACGCCCGTCAGCATGGCGATTGACACATGGGCAGTTGATTATGTGTTATTAGACCGTGATGGCCGGGTGATCGGAAATACATATGGCTATCGGGACAGCCGTACAGAGGGAATGGATGAGGTCGTAAGCCGGTATCTATCACCGGAAGAATTATATGCCAGAACCGGAATCCAGAAGCAGATTTTTAATACAATCTATCAATTAATGGCGGTGAAAACACAGGAGCCGGAGCTGTTGGAAAAGGCTGATAAGCTGCTTTTAGTGCCGGATTATCTGGCATATCGTCTGACCGGAGCCGCGAAGACGGAATATACCAATGCGACTACAACCCAGCTGGTAAGTCCAAAGACAAAAAACTGGGATTATGAATTAATAGAGAAGCTTGGCATTCCAGCGTCTATTTTTACCGAAATCACTATGGCGGGAACTCCTGTCGGTCCATTGAAACAAGAGCTGGCGGAAGAAATCGGCATGGAGATCAATGTCATACAGGCAGGCTCTCATGATACAGCTTCAGCTGTAGCTGCGGTACCGGCGAGAGGGGATGATTTCTTATATATCAGTTCCGGTACATGGTCGCTGATGGGAGTGGAATTAAAAGAAGCGAACTGTTCCGAGGAGAGCAGGAAAGCGAATCTGACAAATGAAGGCGGCTATGAATACCGTTACCGATTCCTGAAAAATATTATGGGTCTTTGGATGATTCAGTCTGTGCGGCATGAATTTGACGATCAATATTCGTTTGCGCAGCTGTGTGAGATGGCTAAGGAGCAGACAGCGTTTTCCTCCAGAGTAGATGTAAACGATCAGCGGTTTCTTGCGCCGGAGAGCATGGTAAAGGAAGTGCAGAATGCCTGCCAAGAGACCGGGCAGCCGGTGCCGCAGACAGCCGGGGAGCTGGCGGCGGTTATTTATCAAAGCCTTGCAGTCAGCTATTGTAAGGCGGCAGAGGAAATCGAGCAGATTACGGGCAGAAAATATGACGTGATTAATATCGTAGGCGGCGGAGCGAACGCGGATTATCTAAACCAGCTGACCGCTGACAGTACAGGCAAGGCTGTGTACAGCGGGCCTTCGGAAGCAACAGCCATTGGAAATATTGTAGTGCAGATGATAGGGCAGGGAGAATTTAAGACACTTAAAGAAGCACGGGAAGCAGTATATGAATCTTTCCAGATTAAGAGCTTTCAGCCTCATGGAAAATAAAACAGATTAAAATCAGTATTAACTGCAAAGTACGTAAGAACGTGTAGATTTTGCCAAGAGTGAATCCAATCCTTCGCGAAGCGAACTTTTAATGGATTGGATTCAGTAATAGTTCTGCCGAAGGCTGAACTGTTACTGAAATAGATGTTAATAATGGTTCTGATCTGTTGTCAGAGTCAGGACTTAATGATAGAAATATTGAAAAGCATGTAAGAAAATGAAGTATATGTGTATGAGAAGGAAGGAGAAAAAACGATGAAATTTTTAGAAGCAGGATTTGTACAAGGATTTATACGTATGGCAAACGATGGATGGGAGCAGGGCTGGCATGAGAGAAACGGCGGCAACTTATCTTATCGTGTAAAGCCGGAAGAAGTAGAGCAGGTCAAAGAAGATTTTGAGCCAAAGGAATGGCAGCCGATTGGTACAGATGTGCCGGATCTGGCAGGAGAATATTTTCTGGTGACAGGCAGCGGAAAATATTTCCGTAATGTCATAATCGATCCGGCAGATTCTATGTGCATGATTGAAGTAGATGAAGCAGGTACAAACTATCGGGTCGTATGGGGAATGGTGAACGGCGGACGTCCTACAAGCGAGCTTCCTTCACATCTGATGAATCATGAAGTAAAAAAGAAAGCAACAGACGGCAGATACCGTGTGGTATACCATGCACATACAACGAATCTGATCGCGCTTACGTTTGTACTTCCGTTAAAGGATGAAGTTTTCACCAGAGAGTTATGGGAAATGGCTACAGAATGTCCGGTTGTGTTTCCAGATGGTGTCGGCGTAGTTGACTGGATGGTTCCAGGAGGCCGCGAGATCGCAGTAGCGACCAGCGAGCTGATGAAAAAATATGATGTAGCAGTATGGGCTCATCACGGCATGTTCGCGACGGGAGAAGATTTTGACCTGACTTTTGGTCTGATGCATACGGTAGAAAAATCAGCAGAGATTCTTGTGAAGATGCTGTCTATGCGCTCGGATAAGCTGCAGACGATTACACCGGATAATTTTAGAGATCTGGCAAGAGACTTTAAAGTGACACTGCCGGAGAAGTTCCTATACGAAAAATAAGTCTGATTTGCACTGGAAGAATGACCAGACTTACGAAAAATAAGTCTGATTTGCGTTGGCAGAATGATCAGACTTTTGCATCATAAAAATTTGTTCTATACAGACTTGACAAAACAGATTTTTTCTGTTAGCCTATACCACAGTTATCGAAGGACTTATAAGCGTAAGTATAAGGCCGGATAAGATAGCGGACATACGGTTTGTCGGAGGAATGCTCTTACGTATGAGAGCGCCGGATAAGAAAGCCGTCCCTGCTCGTCTTTCTTATCCGGCTTTTTTTGTGTACCATCTTCATCCGGACAGAAATTAGACTTTAGTGCTGACTGATGCGTGTCAGTGCAAGGCAAAATTTCGACGGCGATGTGAGTAGCGCGCGGCGAGCAGTCCGATCTTAGAAAAGCAATTTGGTGAAATGTCAAGAGGAAAATAAAAAAGATTTTCTTGAAGAAGGGTAACTTTAATAGACCTACCGCTCAAAAAGAACGTAAGTTCGGTACTCGTTATAGATTACCTACTCTTTTCCACAGAGTAGAGTTTGCCATTGGCCAGCAGTCCAAAAAGCATGCGTATCAATTTACGGGAAGTCAACGCGAGTGCACGTTTGTGCTGATGGGTTCTCACCTCAGCAAATTTCTTGTCATAAAAGGCTTTGTATTCGGGGCAGTGCTGTATCACGCTCCCGGCGGCTTCAATCATGTAATACCGAAGGTAGCGGTTGCCGGCTTTGTTCATGGGCGTATCTTCCGCCTGGAACTCTCCGGACTGGTTCTCTTTCCAGACGATGCCGCAGTATTTGGCAAGTGCATCATTGCTCTTAAAGCACTTGATGGTGCCAAGCTCAGCAAGGATGCCGCTGGCGTAGACAGGGCCAATACCGGGCACGGAGGTCAGGATCTGGTACTCCGTGGGATTAAGGCCCTTTACGGCCCTCTGGATGGCGCCATTGATGGCCTTAAGCTCTTTTTCAAAGGCGCTGATGCAGTTGAAGGAACAGCCGATGGAGACCGTCAGTGGCTCGTAAAGGCACTTGTCCAGCCGGTAGGAGTCCTGTGCAGCCTTCTGCAGCAGATAA
Source organism: uncultured Eubacterium sp. (assembly GCA_947385875.1). Classification (GTDB taxonomy): domain Bacteria; phylum Bacillota; class Clostridia; order Lachnospirales; family Lachnospiraceae; genus Eubacterium_J. The sequence goes on from CANDMV010000242.1 coordinate 4,591, forward strand.
GTAGTCTGCTCAGGATCGGAGATCCGCCCACGGCTTTTGGAGCTGATGAAAGCTACCAGATCATCCACGGACGCGTCCACGATGTCCTCCGTGGAAAGGTAGTCCGTCAGGACTGCTTCTGCTGTGGCGCCATATTTGTCAGAGAAGGGATGCTC
>CANDMV010000243.1 GCA_947385875.1 uncultured Eubacterium sp.
AGGAACAGAAAAAGAGCGGAAATATGGGCTTTAAAGAGTTTCCGAGACCGCTCAGGGAGTGATATGGAGGAGCGAATGCAAAGCGAAATTAGAAAAGATTGAAAGCAGCATAAAGTTTGGAGGAATACGGATATGCGGAATTTTTTGATTTTATTTATAGATAATCTTGCGTCTTTTTCGATTCTCATTTTTTTTATTTTTATAGTGATAGACGAAAGATTTAATTGGAAAAAGGCGTTCAAAATATGGTTGCTGGCAGGAGGTCCAACTGGAATTTTAAATTATGTATTCTTAATTTTACTTGATTTAGATTCTGTGTTAGCATATGCGTGTTCTTCAGCCTGCGTATTTATATTTACAACGATTCAGGTAGCTTTGGTCTGGAAACAGGATAGGTGGAGGGCTATATCGATTGTCGGCATTGCAGCAATTATGCAGGTGTCGCTGGTGGCAGCGGTATCTGTTGTGGTAGAGTATCTTGCAGCTCATGGTGTAAAAAATGGTGTTGGTATGCTGCAGCGCATGTATTTGCTTTGTCTGCCAATTTCTTTTGGGGTTGGCTTTCTGCTTCGTAAGATGAGTTTTGGAAGGATCATCCGGTATCTGCTTGACGATGAAAAACACAAACAGCGTATTGCAATAGAAATTCTGCTGTTGGAGCTGGTCGCGGAAGTCTTTTTTACGTTCCGCATGGGAGTGAATAGTGAATCGATGTTTACTTACAGTGCTGCGGTAATTATTTTGCTGCTGCTTTTGATTAGCATTATTGTATATCTTTCCAGCAGGGTGGAAAATGCACATAAGCTGCAGCTGCAGCACTCGATGATTCTTCAGCAGCAGATGTATGTGGAGCATTTGGAGCAGCTGCAGAAGGAAATGCGTGCCTTTCGGCATGATTATAAAAATATGCTTTCCGGCATGTATCTGTATGCCAAGGAAGGTGAGGTAGTAAAAATCCAAAAGGTTCTAGAAAAGCTGGAGATTGATTTCGATAATAAAATCGGGGAAAAAATCCATACGGCAACTCAGATTGGGAATATACAAATACCGGAGGTGAAAAGTCTGGTGCTGTCGAAGATGACGAAAATGAATAAAGAGGGCATTAGATGCAGCCTGGAGGTGCTTTATCCGTTTGCACAGATTAAGATGGATGTCTGGGATTTTAACCGGTGCATGGGCATATTGATTGATAATGCGATCGAAGCGGCAGCTGTGTGCGAACATCCGAGTGTAGAACTGCTGTTTATGTGTCAGGGCGGCTTCCTGACAGTCAGAGTGACTAATCCGTGTGAGCAGGACGTGGATCTGGCACATATATGGGTGGAGGGATATTCTACAAAAGGTGAGAACCGGGGGCTTGGATTGGCAAATTATCAGCGTATATTGGAGCAGTATCCAGAGGCTGTACCGTTGACAAGCTATGAGAATCATATATTTGCACAGGAGCTTACAGTCGAAGTATGAATCAGGAAACGGCAGAATAGAGAACAGGCGCAAAGAGAAACGGCAGAACAGGGAAATAGCGGAGTAGGGAACAGGAACAAAGGGAAAGGCAGAATAGGGAAGAGACGCAAAGGGAAATGGCGGAGCAGGGAAACGGCGCAGAGGGAAACGGCAGAATAGGGAACAGGTGTAGAGGGAAACGGCAGAATAGGGAACAGGAGCAAAGGGAAATGGCAGGAGTAGGGAACAGGAACAAAGGGAAATGGCGTTAGAAAATGGTCGAATAAGGGATTAGCTAAATTGAAATAGACAGAAGAAATAGATAGAAACAGGAAATAGACAGAAATTAGGAAAGTGGTTGAATCGGATATGATAGACTTGTACATTTGCGATGATGAAGAAACGGCTAGAATGCAGATACAAGATGATATTGAAAAAAAGATCTTAATTGAAGATTACGACATGAAAGTAGTCTGCTGCACGGGGAATCCCCGGATCCTGTTGGAAGAGGCACATAATGCGCTGCATAAAAGAAATATTTATTTTTTGGATGTAGAGCTGAAGGACGCAGAGTACGATGGCTTTGTATTGGGAAAAGAAATACGAAGGCTGGATCCGCACGGCACGATAGTCTTTATAACCAGTTATGGGCAGTTGGCATATCGGACATTCCAATATCATCTGGAAGCGTTTGACTATATTACGAAAGATGCAGTAAGTCAAAAGAAGTCCATCGATCTTTGTCTGGAATCGTTGTATAAGCGGCTTTGTGATGAGAAAAAAGAGGAGGACGGAGCAGGTGTATATTCTGTAAAAATCGGAGCTACCTTAAAGCATGTACCGATTTCCGATATTCTTTTTTTTGAAACTTCAAAAAAATCGCATCATGTTATTCTGCATACGGCATACAGCAGGATGGATTTTGTAGGAAATCTGAATGATGTCGCAAAGCAGATGGGGGAAGATTTTATCCGGGTACATCGGTCTTATTTGGTGGCAGTAGATAAGATTACGGAGATCGATTTGAAACACTGTACAGCGAAAATAGGAAGCCGGGAATGTCTGGTTTCCAGAAGTATGAAATCTGCGCTGCTGGAAAGAATGGGGAAAAGGCTATAATATAAGGTGTTACATTTATGGATACCCGGACGCTGGGTGAGGGGAGTTATCCCGTCTTCCTGTGACTTTTCCAGAATGCTTAGGGCTTCTTACATTCTGGAACGGACGCCGGCAGACCGGGCAGATTTCCTCTCTCAGCGTCCGAACAGCCAATATGTAACACCTTGCTGAATTGTTGCGCTGGCTCAAATGTAATTTCGTGCAGTTTAGGAAAAAATCTGTTCATTTAAGAAAAATAGGTGATTCAGGAGAATATTTATAGTAAAATAGCTTTTGTAAGCAGAGCAGCCCCTAAGGCTGTCGCCTCAGGAGCTGCATAGAATAAAAATAGGAAGCTGATAGTGTGGAAATGGAATTCTCTTTACTGATCGTATCTGAGTGAAAGTAAGGGATGAGTGGTCAGTATGAGAATAAATAATCTGCAGCGATCGGCTCCGAAACGAAAGGAATGAATCAGTAAAATGGACAACGAGTATATCAGGCTGAGCCATATTTGTAAAAAATTTGGTTCAGAGACAGTATTGAAAGATCTGGATGCAGTGTTACAGAAAGGAGAAATATTAGGATTTTTAGGGCCGAGCGGTGCCGGAAAGACGACTACGATTAAGATTCTGACTGGACAGTTAAAGCCGACTTCAGGAGATGCATATGTGCTTGGCATACATGTGAAAAATATAGATGAGACGATATATGAGCAGATTGGTATTGTCACTGACCAGTCCGGCATATATGAAAGGCTGAGTGTATATGACAATTTAAAGTATTTTGCCAGAATCTTAAAGACAGATCTTCGGCGTGTGGATGAGCTGTTGGATAGAGTCGGGCTTTCGGAGCATAAGAAAAAGCCTGCAGGCAAGCTTTCGAAGGGGCAGACGCAGCGGTTGGTATTGGCGCGGGCAGTTCTTCATAAGCCGCGGGTATTGTTTTTGGATGAACCGACAAGCGGTCTGGATCCGTCTACAGCGCTTTCAATTCATCGTCTTTTGATAGAGCTGAAAAATGAGGGAATGTCAGTATTTTTGACGACTCATAATATGGAAGAGGCAACAAAGCTCTGCGATCATGTGGCTTTATTAAATGACGGGCAGATTGTCGAATATGGAACGCCGAGAGAGCTGTGCCTGCATTATAATAAAGAAAAGAAGTATAAGATTTTATTGGAAAATGGGCAGGAGCATGTATTGGAACAGCTGCCTGAGCATATGGAGCAGCTGCACAGATGGATGCAGGAAAATCAGGTGGCATCAATACATTCCTGCGAACCGACTTTGGAGCGGGTATTTTTGGAAGTAACAGGGAGGGAATTACAATGAAAATGATACATCCTAATAAATTAGGCGCTGTGATGGAAATGAAATTGCGGGCGCTGTTTTCTAAGAATTTTATCATTATGCCGATTTTTGCAGTTGGTTTTACATTTATTATGAAGCTGGTGTATGGTTCGGTTATGAGCGAGGAAGGACTGACGGATCAGCTGCGGGCACTTGCGCTGTCATATGGGGCGCTTATGAATGTGACGATGACAGGTATTTATTGTGTCAGTGCAGCGCTGGCGGAAGAGAAAGAAAAGCATACACTGCGGGTGCTGATGACTTCTTCAGTCAATGGGCTGGAGTTTTTCTTAGGGAGTATGATACCAATCCTGCTTATGATGATGGTAGTAAATATCATTCTTGTGCCGATCACAGGGCTCTCCATGAATGCTTCTGAGTGGGCGGCTTTTCTTGGAGTTTCTGCTCTGGCTGCTGCCGTGAGCGCAGTGATAGGGATGATATTTGGGATTTTCGCGAAAAATCAGATTACAGCAGGAACTATTACGACGCCTGCACTGTTGATTTTTATGATGATTCCGATGTTCTCATATTTTAATGAAAAGATGCAGATGGTCTCTGATGTGCTGTTTACGGGGGTTCTGATGCAGACGGTTAATAACATAGCGAATGGTGCGCAGAAGCTTATCAGCAGCAAAAGTATGATTGTACTGATACTGGAAGTTGTAATTGCGGCGGTCTGCTTTTTGGTGATCTATCAGAGGAATGGATACGATTCAGACTGATATACCCGCGAACGAAAAAGTTTTCCGGGTTCACTAGAGCGTGTTTGAAAAATGCTTTCTGTGAGATGTACCCACAGGGCATGATA
>CANDMV010000244.1 GCA_947385875.1 uncultured Eubacterium sp.
ATCATGCCCTGTGGGTACAAAGTGTGAAGCATATCATGCCCTATGGGTACATCTCACGGAAAGCATTTTTCAAACACGCCCTAGAGTAACTGAAATGCAGCTCTGTGCACAATGGCTTATGCAATTAGCTTGCATAGGCTATTTTTATATCTGTTTTCAGCAAAAAAACAAATTCAGGAGGATTGAACAATGACAAAAAAACAGAAAACGATGCTATATCGAATTATTCTTGCATTCTGCATCTTTGCAGGATTGCTGGCATGTGAGCATATGGGAATGCTGGAGCAGCTTCCGATACCGGCTTTATTTGCCATATATGCAGTTCCATATTTCATCATTGGATATGATATCATCTATAAAGCGTTTCGTAATATCCGCAATGGTCAGGTATTTGATGAAAATTTTCTGATGATGGTAGCTACGTTTGGAGCATTTGGCGTTCAGGAGTATTCGGAAGCAGTAGCTGTGATGCTGTTTTATCAGGTTGGCGAGCTGTTTCAAGGGTATGCTGTGGGCAAATCCCGCCAGTCTATTTCTGCACTGATGGATATTTGCCCGGAATATGCCAATATGGAAAAAGACGGAAAGCTGGTACAAGTTGACCCGGATGATGTGGAAGTAGGCAGCGTGATTGTAATCAGGCCGGGTGAGCGTATACCGTTAGACGGCGTGGTGATAGAAGGGGAATCGCTGATAGATACAGCGGCGCTGACGGGTGAGTCTGTGCCGCGCAGGGCGATACAAGGAGATGAGGTGATCAGCGGCTGCGTGAATGGAAGCGGCACGCTGAAAGTACGCGTGACAAAAGAATTTGATGATTCTACGGTATCAAAGATTTTAGAGTTAGTAGAAAATGCTTCCAGCAAAAAGGCAAAGGTGGAGAATTTTATCACCCGTTTTGCGAAATATTATACGCCGATCGTAACAATTAGTGCAGCAGCACTTGCGGTTGTTCCACCGCTTATATTAGGAGGCGGATGGGGAGAATGGATACAGAGGGCATGTATCTTTCTTGTCATCTCCTGTCCGTGTGCGTTAGTCATTTCTGTGCCATTAGGGTTTTTTGGCGGTATAGGCGCGGCATCGAAGATCGGCGTGCTGGTAAAAGGCAGCAATTATCTGGAGGCAGTTGCCGAGATGACGACGATTGTATTTGATAAGACAGGAACCTTGACAAAGGGTGAATTTAAGGTTACTGAAATACGGTCTAAGGGTACAGAGGAGGAGCTGCTGGAACTGGCCGCGCTTGGAGAGGGATATTCAAATCATCCGATTGCAGGCTCCTTAAAAGAAGCTTATGGAAAAGAAATAGATTTAAGCCGTGTGTCTGACGCAGAAGAAAACGCAGGGCATGGCATCTGTGTCAGGGTAGATGGAGCCAGAGTGCTGCTTGGAAATGAAAAGCTGATGAAAGAAAATCAGATCGCATATGAGCCTTGCAGCAGCGCAGGCACGATTTGTTATGTGGCAAGAGAAGGAAAGTATCTTGGTGCGATCGTCATTTCTGATACAGTCAAAGAAGGTGCAAAGGAAGCTCTGGCGAGCATGAAACAGGTAGGAGTAAAAAAGTGTGTTATGCTGACGGGAGACCGCAGGGAGACCGCAGAGCATATAGCATCCGAGCTTGGCATAGATGAGGTGCATGCGCAGCTGCTTCCGGCTGATAAGGTGGCATGTGTAGAGGAGCTTTTAAAGCATCAAAAGGAAAAGGAATGTCTGGCATTCGTTGGAGATGGGATTAACGATGCTCCTGTGCTGACAAGAGCGGACATTGGAATTGCAATGGGCAGCATGGGCTCTGATGCCGCGATCGAAGCAGCTGACATTGTACTGATGGATGATGATGTCAAAAAAATTGCTTCTATTGTTCGCATTTCCAGAAAAACGATGCGCATTGTAAAGCAGAACATAGTATTTGCTCTCGGCATCAAGGCGCTGGTTCTGATTTTAGGCGCGTTTGGTGCAGCGAATATGTGGGAGGCTGTGTTTGCTGACGTGGGGGTATCGGTTATCGCGATTGTAAATTCTATGCGTACGCTTCAGGCAGAAGCGCAATTAAGGTGATGCATAGTTGTTATCAATCATAAATTTATGCGTACGCTTCAGGCAGAAGCAGGAACGAAAAAGGCTTCATCGGTAAATATTTTTTTCATAACCTTCCAGTATGAAATTCTTCTGTTTATATAAACTAATCCAAAGAGCATACAAAGAATGCAATGACGGATGATGGAGGGCATATGACAAAAGAATTATTTGAACTGGTGAAAGGAATGGATTTGAAGGCAGCCGAGACACAGATCGCACTGCGGTGCGCGCCTTTGATTGCAGGGCTGAAGGTGTCAAATCTTTTAATTGTATTAAATGAGCAGGCAGGACGCGTGCTTGATATTTTTAGACATACAGAGATTGTCTGTTTTATCTTATTCCGGGGAGAAGATAAGACGGCGATGCTGTTATACCGTTTTGATCCGCTTCTGCGCGATTTAAATCAACCGCAGGCTGTGCAGATACTTCATCAGTGCGGTTATAAGCAGAAATCATTGGAAGAGCTGCTGTATGAGTTTTCATCCAGATACGCTGCCTATATGCATGGCAGGGCAGAGTTCCCGCATGAGATCGGCCTGTTTCTGGGATATCCTCCTGAAGATGTAGATGGATTTATTGTGAACGGCGGGAAAAATCCATTGTATATAGGATACTGGAAGGTTTATCAAAATGCACAGGAGAAAATAAAACTGTTCCAGCAATTTGACGCTGCAAAAGAAAAGATGATTCGTCTTTATAGTTCGCTGCTGTTCACGGCTTAAGTGTAATGAATCACGTAACGGTTTAGCCTTCGGCTTACATTACTATTGTAACAGTTCAGATAGGGTGTTACATTTGTGGATGCCCGGACGCCCTGCTCCTCTCATACGGCGTCCGGGTATCCCTAATATAACACTTTATCTAAACTATTACTTACTTTTCAAACCCCAGTCCAAAAGCGGAACAAAATGCTGGCTTTTATTGCCTGATTCTGCTATACTTGAAAACGGATTGAAAATATGGACGGAGAGGAGAGATTGCAGTATGAAATCATATAAGGAAATGGACAGGAGTGAGCTTCTGGCATTAAAAGCAGAATTAGAAGAGCAGTATAAGACAGAAGAAGCAAAAGGGGTTTCATTAAATATGGCAAGAGGCAAGCCGGGGGCTTCTCAGCTGAAATTATCTATGCCGATGCTCGATGTAATTAACGGGCAGTCAGATATGCACACATTGCTGGGGAATGACACGAGAAATTATGGAGACTGGGACGGCATAGGCGAATGCAGGTATCTTCTGGCTGACATGATGGGAGTTAAAAAGGATAATGTAGTAGTATGCGGCAATTCCAGTCTGAATATTATGTATGATACAGTAGCACGGTCTGTTGCCCTGGGTGTGAATGGTTCCACACCGTGGAGCAGGCTGGATCAGGTGAAATTCCTGTGTCCGGTTCCAGGATATGACAGGCATTTTAAGATCACTGAGCTGTTTGGAATTGATATGGTGAATATACCTATGAATGATGAGGGGCCGGACATGGATCTGGTGGAAGAATATGTGAACAACGATGCTTCTGTAAAAGGAATCTGGTGTGTGCCAAAATATTCAAATCCAACAGGAATCACATATTCGGATGAGGTCGTCAGGCGCTTTGCTAATTTGAAGCCGAAAGCAGAGGATTTCCGCATTTTCTGGGATAACGCGTATTGCATTCATCATATATACGATGATATACATGATGAGATCTTAAATATTCTGGAGGAATGTGAAAAGGCAGGTAATCCAAATATGGTATATGTCTTTGCATCTACTTCAAAAGTAAGCTTTCCAGGCTCTGGTATATCAGCGATTGCCACGTCTCTTGAAAATATGGAGTATATCAAAAAGTGCATGACAACGCAGATCATAGGCCATGATAAGATCAATCAGCTGCGGCATGTAAGGTTCTTTAAAAATAAAGACGGTCTGCTGGCTCATATGAAAAAACATGCAGATATTTTAAGACCCAAATTTCAGGCAGTGCTCGATGTACTGGAAGAAGAGCTGACAGGGCTGGATATAGGCAGCTGGGTAAAACCAAGGGGCGGATATTTTATTTCCTTTGATGCAATGCCCGGGTGCGCAAAATCGATTGTAGCAAAGTGCAGGGACTTAGGCGTAGTTCTTACGGGAGCAGGGGCGACTTATCCTTATGGAAAAGATCCGCTGGATTCCAACATCCGTATTGCGCCTTCATTCCCGACACCGCAGGAAATGTTGGATGCTACAAAAATATTTGTACTCTGCGTAAAGCTCGCTTCCATAGAGAAATTACTGGAAGAGTAGATTGGGACAGTACGTCAGTTTAATAGTATATTTTCGATCAACTAACAATTGCTGAGTGAATAAAATGTGCATTAGATGCTGGCGGAGAAAAGGCTGCAAAAGCTGAAAGCAAAATCTCGAAAAGGAGATCAATCGCAAGCTTTTTCAGCCGCCTATAAAAACGGAATAAGATCTAAAAAAGAGGGTGTCAGGAGACCAATGTCATTTAGATAAGGACAACATTGCAGTTAGGATTCTTTTTACAGCGAG
>CANDMV010000245.1 GCA_947385875.1 uncultured Eubacterium sp.
ATGCTTCACACTTTGTACCCACAGGGCATGATATGGAGAATTTATCCCAAATTTTTGAGTCGCAGCGGGCAGCACCTCTTAAATTTGGGATGAATTATCCGTATCATGCCCTATGGGTGCAAAGCGGGGAGTGCAGATCTCTCTAAATATATAAAACATGTTACATCAAAATCTTGCAATCCGGCTCTACCTTGGCACACACATCTGCAACCTTTTTCATAATGTCGTCAAACTGTGCCTCATCAGCCTCTATCGTCATCTTCTGTGTCATGAAGCTGACAGAAGCGTCACTGACACCCGGCAGCTTCTTAATCGCATCCTCCATCTTTGCAGCACAGTTTGCACAGTCTAAATCCTGTAATTTAAATTTCTTTTTCATATTTCTTCCATCCTTTCATTGTTTTGTTTCATTATATTTATTAATTCTTTCTTATTATTTCACTATCAGACGTTCAGCATTTGATATTGCTCCTGCTCTCGCCCAGCCCCTATTCTTCAATATGCTCTTTTCCCTGATCGATGATCGTCCTGACATGGCTGTCTGCCAGTGAATAAAATACAGATTTTCCTTCCCTCCTGCTTTTTACCAGCTTGGAATTTTTTAAAATCTTCAGCTGATGCGAAATTGCTGACTGGGTCATATGCAATGCTTCTGCCAGGTCACAGACGCATACTTCCGCTTCGAATAATACAAATAAAATCCGTATTCTGGTAGAATCGCCAAACACCTTGAACAATTCTGCCAGATCGTACAGCTCTTCTTCCGGCGGAATCTGTTCATGTACAATTTTTAACAGCTCCTCATGCACTTCTGTCGTCTCACAGCATTCCAATTCTTTATCCGGCAATTTCTCATCCTCCCTCTTACACTTTTGCTGTATGTCAGTCGAAATATTTTTCATATGAACAATTATTCATACGTTTATAATAATACCAGACTTCAGGAATGTCAACCACTTTCCTAAAAAAATTATCGTGCTCACGACTTTTTTGTAACAGTTTAGATATAGTGTTACATACTGCAGACCGGGCGGATTCCCTCTCCCAGCATCTGAGCGGCCAGTATGTAACTCCTTATCTGAACGGTTACCTTTTATTGTTGGTGATGCGTTGAAGCGCATGTAGATTTACTTAACGATTAGACCTGACTGAATGTGATATCGGTCATAGCGGCACTGTTCAACAACCATTTGCCCCAATAATGTGATTGCCTGCTGAGGACAGGAACTAATACAACGATAGCACATAGTACAATGATTTCCTGCGATAATTTTGCTGTCTTTTAATATAAGATTTTCCATAGGGCATAAGTGAACGCATAATCCACAACCAGTACAATTATGGCTGATCTTAAGTTTGTCGGAATAATCCTTTGTCTTTCCATAGAACCAAAAACGCTGACAGATAAAGCCCATAATTCTATATTTTCTTTTACAATTCCATCATTTCGATTTTCTGTTTCTCATAATACAGCGCAGCTTTATGTAATGACGCATGATTTTATATCTCTTCCACTGATCCTTTTAGGTCGTCCGCCATTACCTGCACATTCGCAGTCTGAGCAGAAATCTCTTGTGAATTTGCCGCGATCGTTGCTACACGGTCGCTCATATGATTAATATTTTCAATCAGATCTTTGATTGAATTGACACTGCCATCCACTTTTGGGATTACCTCTTCTGCCTGCTCGTTGTCCTTTGCAATCAAATCCTTGATAGAAGCAGACAGACTGCGGATTTCTTCCGCCACAACCGCAAACCCAAGCCCCTGCGCTCCTGCCCTTGCTGCTTCAATGGAAGCGTTGAGTGACAGAAGATTCGTCTTATTCGCGATGCTCACAATACTTTCACTCGTATTTTTATAGATATCGATAAAACTCAGAATGCTGGAAAGCGACTCTTCCAGACTCAGACAAAACTCTGTAATATCATTCAGTTTGTTTGCCAGGTCTGAAGCCTCATTCGCCGATGCCTCATTTGCGTCGTTTAATTCTGCAACTGCATTTGATAATGTCACAAACTGGCCTCTGACTGAATCAATCATGCTGCTGCGCCGGTCATACTCCCGCTGCTGCTGTTCGTTGATTTCTGCCAGCTTTAACCGCTCATTTTCTGCCAGCTCTTTAATGTAATGAATACAGTTTTCTTTGTCATTCACATGATTATAAACAGCACATGCCATATCCCGGCAGGTAGCATATCCGCAGGCACCGCAGTTAATCTCCTGCTTCTCCTTCGTATCCTTAAACATATCCGTAAAAATCTGGTTCAGCTCACGATCAGACGGTATCCCGATTTTCACTGCCTTTGTCGTATCATATTTGCGGATAAAATCTGACAGGCGAAGCTCTTTAAAAGCTTCCATCAGATTCGCCAGACGCTCCTGCGGCGTAAGCCGGCTCGTCCACGGGCTTTTGTTTACTTTGCGCAGGAATCCTTTGCCGTGCATGTCTTTTTTATCGATACTGCGCATTTTACTCAGCGTCATCAATACATCATCTGTATCTTTTTCCGGCTCTGTCGCCGTGCCATAGATACATCCTCGGCTGCAGTTTAAAATATCTACCATAAACGGCAGCTCTGCCCCCTGCTGGGTACGCCTCAAATACTCTGCTAGATATCGATACGCTTCCTGCTCACCCTCTACCTGACGGATAACCTGCCCTTTACCTAAGAAATGCTCTACATTTTCTTTCAGACCGCCCGGCATCGGATACAGCGAGCCAAGCCCATATTCCAGCTCATCGGTATGTTCCGGGCTGTTCACATAATCTCTTCCTAAATACTGCATCAGCTTTGCAAATGTGACATTATATTTTACATAACCGTAGTTATTTGCATCTTCAATCTCAATCTTTTTCGCAACGCAGGGGCTGATAAACGCAAGCTCATCCGTTATTTTTAAATATTTCTTTATATAGATCGCCATGCACATCATCGGGCTTTGTATCGGCATCATATGCGGAATCAGCTGCGGTATATATTTTTCGACATAATCTACAACTGCCGGACAAGGCTGGCTGATGCCTCCTACAAAATGATTTTCTGTAATATATTTTAAATATCCCCATGTCGTAATATCAGCGCCAAACGAAACACTATATATATGATTGACTCCATGTGATTTCAAATATCCGAGTACTCGCTTATACTCTTTTGGATAATTTGCCAAAAATGCCGGTGCAACAATTACAGAAATCTTCTTTCCTGTCTTTAAATCCGAAAAAAATCTCTCTGTATCATCTGCATAGTCCCTTGCTTTGTGACTGCACGCTTTCAGACATGCTCCACAGGACACGCAGCTTTCTCGATTTACCCAAATCTTTCCTTCTTTTGCAATATTTGAAACCAGAGTTGGACAGACACGCACACATTTATTGCAGCCTGTACAGCTATCATTTGTAAAAATAAGCATCTCCGCAGTATTCCTTAATTCTTCCATGTCTTTCATGCTATTCATGCTGAATTTTCTCCTTTAGCTTTTTTGCATAACTTAACTGCAGCTTTACATTACTAATACTCTCATCACTATAAACGGTTCCATGATGTAGATAAGAAAACGACCGCTGCTGCTCACATCCAATATCATTGACTTATCGACCTCTCAGACACAAAATCTGTTTATACAAAAGCTCAGGTAAATGACATCGGTTCACAGCATGGTAGGCTGCTCATAGTAACAATCTGGAGCAATATTTAATGCTTTTTCGTATCATCGCCCCTCACTCCTAAATCATGTACTCATATCATGCCCGTTGGGTACGAAATGCGCAGCTAATGCGCATTCCCGAACTATGAATAACAACAAATACCCTCCATCCCCTTATTGTTAATATTTTATCAGATATTCACATAAAAAGGAATACATTTTATAATATTCGTGAATCCAGCTGTGAAAAGTAACGAAAGATGTTACTTCAACACTGGCTAAACACCTGCTGTGCGGCCACGGCCAAGTATGGTTCTGTCAAGTATAGACTAAGAATAAATTGTAAAAATTTTATAAAAAATGCATAAAATTGTCATTATTTGTTATTCCGGCAAATTTTCATTATGACCATCCATTCCTATATTAAGAAGCAGCCTTTCCAGATCATCCTGATAATTAAATGCCGAATATGTGGAATCTGATTTATACTGGATGGACCTCATTCAGAATGAATTTCCAAAAGCCCTTTCCGGGCTTAATTCGTATTGTAATAAATTCTTCCTTATCAATCTCAGGGAATCGTTAGAAGAAAAAAGCAATAATTGGGACAGGGCGCTTAGCGCTTATAGTGCCAGTATCGCTCGTAGATAAGCTGTGTGAAAAAGAACTACTGGATTATTTTGAAAATAAAAAAGTTTCCATGCTTCACATTATTCTTGAAGCAAGAAAAGAAACCATCATATCCCGCATAGAAAATGATCCAATCCGAAACGAATACGCACAAACCCAACAGATATATAACGTACCTTGGCAGATGCAGTATTTGAAAACTAACTACCCAGATGCTGTAAGAATTGACACAGAAGATAAGGCTCTAGACAATACAGCCAGTGAAAAGCGGGCGCACTGCAATCCACATTCATCGTGAAAAGCAGTACGCCCGCCAAA
>CANDMV010000246.1 GCA_947385875.1 uncultured Eubacterium sp.
ACCTATGGCTTAGCACCATATTTTACATATCAACTCCCAAAGACAGGTATTATATAACGCCTTGAAAAAAAAATCAAGTCTTTTTTTGAAATTTTTCTATTTTTTATAAAGTTCGAACATTTATGAAAGTTTCTGACAATTCACGATGATTGAAATATTGCTCAATCATATACGCCTATTGAAAAATGCTCTCATTTTCAATAAGCCTTCTTAAAAGATCCTGACCTGACCCTCTATCAGAGCAAATTCTGATTCCTCTCCCCATGTCAAAACAGCGCTGCCGCTGGTGCCTTCGATAATTGCTTTTTCAAGCTCACCCTTTTGATTCAGCGGCACCATCACATGCATAGCTACCTTATCGGTATATTCGCTATCCAAAATGGAAAGACCTCGCTGTGCCAATAAATATTGAATTTTGCCGAGTCCGTTATAATCTGTACCGATCTCCAGCAAGCAGCCAGACTGCTTTTCAATGACGACAGAGCCTGCCAGACCTGCCTGTGCAGACTTCTGATAGGCGCGTACAAGGCCTCCCGTGCCAAGCAGCGTACCTCCGAAGTACCGCGTGACAACGACTGCAGCATTATGAATATCCTCTCTCAGCAGCACGTCCAGAATCGGCCTGCCTGCTGTCCCGGACGGTTCCCCGTCATCAGAGCACCGTGTCAGCTCATGATTTCTTCCTATAGTAAATGCAGAACAATTATGAGAAGCGTCCCAGTACTTTTTTTTCATCGCACCTATAAATGCTGCCGCTTCTTCCTCGCTTTCTACCGGTTGGACAGTTGCAATAAAACGTGATTTTTTCTCTATCACTTCACCGCTGCCTCCCTCATAGACAGCCTTATAAATTAGTGACATTGGCTCCTCCTACAAACAGATCTTAAAATATTATGCTCGTAAACTATGTTAATGATTTTCATTTAGATTTATTCAAACTGTTATCCCGATATCATTTTATCGAAATAATGGAAAAAAGTAAACAGCAAGTTAATGAATACTCTAAATAAAAATCAACTTAAAGCAACAGTTCAGATAAGGTGTTACATTTTGGCTGTGAGGACGCTGAGAGAGGGAATCTGCCCGGCCTGCCGGTGTCCGTTCCAGAATGCAAGAAGCCCTTAGCAGTCTGTTCGATACACAGGCGGCAAAGTCGCAGCGGCACCTTTAGCTTCCGGCCTTAGACCGGGGCGGACTAGGTGCCGCGACCGTCCGGTGCCACAGCGTAAAGGCAGAATGCTTAGGGATTCTTATCATTCTGGAAAAGTCACAGGAAGATGGTCCCGCTCCCCTCACCCGGCGTCCGGCTATCCACAAATGTGACACCTTGAGATTTAGACAAGCAGGATGACCCGTTATTTTACGGTGTACAGCACCCCATCCAAACAGAAATTAGAATTTATCACAGCCTGATTCACGCCATTGCTGCGTTTAAATTTCTAACCGACGGATCCACATCGCCGTCGAAATTTTGCCTTGCACTAACACGAATCAGGCTGCGCGAAACTCTGATTTCTGTCCGAATGGAACACTAATTCTGACTCTTAATCACCGACAATCTGTCCTATGCCGCTCTGCTCCGGCGGACTAGTATCCGGTTCCGGTTCAATGACTTCGCCCGGCTGAAATACATCTCCGTTATCACCGGATGGTACGTCTGTGCCCGAATCAGGGTTAGGGTTAGGATTTACATCCTGCCCCGGTTCTCCTCCCGGCTCCGGCTGCTGTACGTCTGGATCTGTGACTGTCGGCTGATCGTCTATGCTTGTATCTGGTTCCGGCTGATCTGTAACCGGCGGCGCACTGGTATGAATATTACAAGTCAAAAGGCTGCCGGTATATAAATACGGCCCATCCTCAGAATCCGGCGAACCGCCGACAATCCTTACCATAGACGAATACGCGCCTCCCGGACAGTATGGCCCTGCCAGCATACCGGATGCAGGACAGATGCGTGCAGTCGTATGATGCTCACATTCTTCTTCCGGTACAGTCCCTTCCGCAAAATACTCCGTTACAACCATATCTCCACGCGGATCATGAGAACAGATCCCATCTTTCGCCGGCATACCTGATTTTTTACATACCTCAGCGGTAATAATGCCAGACGGCATCTCAAACTCTCTGTTTTCCAGCCCTTCGTGAATACGGCTCATAACCGCCCTCCAGATCTGCTTCGGGTAAGAAATCGGCATTCCCTCCTGACTGGAATTATCATCATAGCCGCCCCATACCACACAGCTGTAATATGGAGAAAAGCCTGCAAATAATACATCCTTATCCTTCGTTGTCGTTCCTGATTTCCCAGCCAGTGACATTCCATCAAAGTAAGCCAGTTTTCCTGTGCCTTTTGTCAGCACATCCTGCATGGCATTCGTTAAAAGCCACGCAGTCGTTTCCTGAAGCGCTTCATGCTCCTTTGGCTGATTATCAATCAGCACGTTTCCGTCATGATCTATAATTTTTGTATATAAACGCGGCTTGATATAAGTCCCGCCGTTAGCAATCGAAGCATATGCCGCTGTCAGCTCCAGATTTTTCACACCATATGTGATTCCACCCAATGCCAGCGCTTCATTATGGTCTCTGTCTGACATCGTAGTAAATCCAAAACGATCAACCAGGTAATGATAACCTGTGTCAATGCCAATGTCTGAAAGCACCTTTACTGTCACTACATTGATCGAATGCGTGATTGCCTCACGGATAGAAGTAAATCCGCCGTATCTATTGTTATAATTTTTCAGCGGCGTTCCATTCGAATATGAATAAGGCGCATCATCCTCTACAGAAGCGATTGTCATCTGCCCTGTGTCAATCGCAGGTGCAAACGCAGCTAATACCTTGAATGTTGACCCCGGCTGACGCACAGAATCTGTCGCGCGGTTTAAGGTACGGTTTGCTGTCTTTTCGCCCCGTCCTCCTACCATTGCCTTGACTTCGCCTGTCTTTGGGTCGATGATCGTAAGCGCAGCCTGTGGCTGAATTGTATACGTAATGTTCAGCCCGTTTTCCGGTACCGTATCTCCTGCCTCCATAATCTCATCTTTATACCGCTCTACTGCTGCAAGCGCTTCTTCCTGAGAAGCAAAATTGATTGTATAATCTTTATTTGCCGACTGATAATAAGACAGCATTGTCTGTTCGTCATAATATTCAAACTCGCCATCAGCCTTTTGTATGGTAAGCGTCATGGAAAAAGATGTCTTTGGCGCAGCTCCATAATTTTCCATATTATTTACTTCTGCATCGCAGATTGCCTGAATGTCAGGATCCTGAGTAGAATAAATGGTAAGCCCCGTATTGTACAATCTCTTATATGCCTCTGTCTGCGTACATCCCAGCACTTCCATCAGGTCTTCGATCACCTGTTCAGTCAGGGCATCGTCAAAGTAGGAATGGACGCTGGACTTGTCCAGCTGCTTGGCGTTTACTTTCTGAATCCGGCTGTATACGGGGTCTTTCATCGCCTTATTATACTGCTTTAGCGTAATCATGCCCTGATCTTTCATATCATCCAAGACTTTTTTTCTGCGCTCCGCATTTTTATCAGGATGCGTAATCGGGTTGTAGCCGGACGGATTTTTCGTGATTCCCGCGATCACTGTACATTCTGATAAGGTAAGCTCTGACACATCTTTTCCAAAATACCTTCTCGATGCCGACTGCACACCCAGAGTGTTCTGCCCTAAATTGACCGTATTGAGATAATTTTCCAAGATCCAGTCCTTGGATTCTACTTTTTCCAGCTGCAGCGCCAGATACTGCTCCTGAATCTTGCGCTTAAAGCGGTCAACCTGGGATTTTTCCTCTGTCCAACTTGTAAACACATTGTTCTTTAACAGCTGCTGGGTAATCGTACTGGCACCCTCTGAAAAATGAAACCCGGCAGCAATGCCGTTTACCCCTGCACGGATGATTCCTTTTATGTCAATTCCGTTATGCTCGTGAAACCGGGAATCTTCGATCGCGATAAAAGCATTCTGCAGATTTTTAGGGATTTCATCAATCGTTACATAAATACGGTTAGAGCCGGATGCTACCAGTGTAGCTGTCGTATTGCCCTTAGAATCCAGAATCGTTGACAAATATCCTGTCGGTGTGGCATCGATCTCATCGATGCTTGGCGAAGACGCAAGAATTCCCTGATAAAGTCCGTATCCCGCACTGCCGATCCCGACTGCCAGTGCCATCATAGCAATGATTGACAGCTCCCAAAATAACGTAATGAATTTTTTTCCGACTTTTCTTTTCTTTGATACAAGCTCTCTGCGTTTTTTCTGTGTACTTTCCCTGCCGAAATTCATACGTAACCTCCTGTACACTGCCGACGGATGCGCGCCGGTTTTTCTGTCTGTCATAATATACACACAAGCGATAAAATTTTCATATAGCTTCTACTATATACACTCGTGAGTCAGCGTTGTTGATAAATTTTTTGCTAGTAAAACGAATAATAAGTTTCTGACTCATGAGCATACCCGAAAAAGCAGATAAATAAAGCTTTGCTAGAAATGAATCTATCAGGAACTTAATTTACGGTGTACTAGAGCGTGTTTGAAAAATGCTTTCCGTGAGATGTACCCACAGGGCAT
>CANDMV010000247.1 GCA_947385875.1 uncultured Eubacterium sp.
TCCCAGCCTGCATTTATTCAGGCTTTATGCCCTGATTTTGGATGGGAAGTTTGAGATATTAACTAATCGAAACTTTCCCATCGCTAATTTTCAATATAATGTAACACCTCTGCTTCGTTTATTATATAATAATGCATACCATCCCGCCATTTGAATCATTTACGATCTTCTGCATCGTATCCTGCAGCTTCATCTGGCTCTCATCATCCATCATCGAAATCTTATGGTTAATGCCGTCTTCGATCAGCTCGCCCATTGTCTTTCCAAAGATATTCGTATTCCATACGCCTTCCTGGGAATTCTGCCCTTCTTTTATGTAATCCTTTAAGCCCTGCGCCTGTTCCTCGCTGCCGACAATCGGCGCAATCTCTGTCTCGATATTGGCACGAATCATATGTATCGACGGCGAAGACGACCGAATCTTGACCCCGTACTGGCTGCCATGCTTAATCACTTCCGGCTCATCCAGAGTAATATCTGACAGCTGCGGCGACACGACGCCATATCCTTTCATACGGACAGACTGCATAGCATCCGCTACCTTGTCATATTCCTTTTTCTTTTCCGACATTTCCCGTATCAGCTGAATCAGCTCATACTCGCCGTGTACGTCTACGCCTGTCAGCTCGGATATATTTTCATAATAATACTTCTGCGCGACCTCCATGTGGATTTCCGCTGTCCCGTCCGAAAGGTTCATCTGCTCCAGCTTCATCTTTTCCAGATATTCCCCTTCCGGTTTAAAATCATAGCTCCAGATGTCCTTTACATAAGTAATATCCTGCAGAATCCTTCTGGCATTTTCGATCACATTCTTTTTTACCGGACGATCCTGCCCAAGCAGATCCACCCACTTCGGCAGATAAAAATTCATACGCACAACCGGAAATTCATACAAAATATGCTCCAGTATATGATTGACATCTTCCCCTCTCAGCTGCTCACAGTTAACCGGAATGACACTGACACCATACTGTGCCTCCATCTGCTGTGCCAGCTGGCGTACTTCATCGCTATACGGCTTTGCGGAATTCAGCAGAATAAGAAACGGCTTTCCGCTTTTTTTCAGCTCATTTACCGTCTCCTGCGTCGGCTTTTGATAATTTGCCGCCGGAATCTCTGTAACGCTGCCGTCTGTCGTCACGACAATGCCGATCGTCGCATGGTCCTTAATTACCTTGCGTGTCCCGATCTCTGCCGCCTGAGAAAATGGAATCTCCTGCTCCGACCACGGCGTCTTTACCATACGTTCCACACCGTTTTCCAGATGCCCGCTCGCGCCCTCCACCATATATCCGACACAGTCAATCAGACGCACTTTTACCTTTGCATCGTCAGTCAGACGAATCTGAGCCGCATCCTTAGGTATAAACTTCGGCTCCGTAGTCATGATCGTCTTACCCTGTGCTGACTGTGGCAGTTCATCCCGCGTCCTTGCCCTGACATTCTCATCCTCGATATTCGGAATCACCATCTGCTCCATAAAACGCTTAATAAACGTAGACTTTCCAGTACGTACCGCACCCACAACCCCCAGATAAATCTCTCCGTTTGTCCTAGCCTGAATGTCTTTATATAAATTATACTGCTCCATCCTCCCTGTCCTTCCTGCCATAAATATACTTTCTATACTTTATGTCTTCGGACGGGAACTATTCCTCTTTTTTATTCAAAATTTATTCTTTTCACACCAGTTTTATAAATGCACCCAGATTGCCGCGCCTGCCCTGGCTTGCCCGGTGTGAAAACAGCAATTTATCATTGCAGCATGTACAGATATTTGTCACTGCCAGATGTTCTGGGCGAATGCCCGCCTCCAGCAGCACTCTTTCATTTGCCTTCCATAGATTCAGCTGATATTTCCCCGGCAGCGCAGGCTCACATAATTCTCTCCCCGCACCGGGAAATTCTTCCAAAAACCGCGCAGCCACATCTTCGCTAACCTCATAACAAGACTGGCAGATCGACGGCCCGACGGCACATACCAGTTCTTCCGGCCTGCTGCCATATGCAGCCTGCATCGCACAGACTGTCTCACGCCCCATGCGCCCGATCGTTCCGCGCCACCCTGAATGGCTGATGCCGGCTGCGTGATGTACTGGATCAACGAAAAATAACGGTACACAATCCGCAAAAAATGCCGCCAGTACAATCCCCGGCTCATCAGTAATCAATCCATCTATATCATGATAATCTCTATCCCTTAAAATCCCTTTGCCGCAGTCCTTCCTTGTCACTTTTCGGATATTCGTCGTATGCGTCTGGTCTGATAATACAAAATCCGACACTTCCGCATGAAGAGAACGGGCTATCCGCCTATAGTTTTCATCTACGGCAGATACATCATCCCCTCTCGTGTAGCTGACATTCAGGGTGGAAAATATGCCCCTGCTGACACCGCCCATACGTGTCGTAAAGCCGTGTTCTACAATACCTGTTTTGTCCAGTAACGGGAATTTTAAAAGCAAAACTCCGCCTATCCTGCTTTCATCCTCTAAATAAAAAATCTGTCTGGTATCTGTTGTTTTAAAATCTTGAATATTCATTATTTTTCTTTGTTCTCTTCTTCTTTATTTCACTTAGGAACAGTTCCTTACTACATTTTTCTTTCTACTGCAGTCATAAAACCGTCTTCTTTATCTTAACTGGTCTAAGTATATTTGTTTTTTAATAATACGTCAAGGCATCCGTTTGCCGTGTCACTCCAGCCTGCGGTACACCGTGAACCACATTGTAGTA
Source organism: uncultured Eubacterium sp. (assembly GCA_947385875.1). Lineage (GTDB taxonomy): Bacteria > Bacillota > Clostridia > Lachnospirales > Lachnospiraceae > Eubacterium_J. Next base: position 2,740 of record CANDMV010000247.1, read on the forward strand.
AAACATGCCAGCCCGCCGATTACATTAGACACCGGCTCCGCCAGAAACACTCCGTGTACGCCGAATCCCAGCACAGGCAGCAGCAGCGTCAAAGGCACTACAATCATCACTTTTCGAAATAATGAAAAGAAAATCGAGCGCTTTGCATAGCCAAGCGCCTGAAACGTACACTGCCCAGTAAACTGAAACGCCATAAAACAGAAACCAAAAAAATAAATCTTTAAAGCCTCCGTTCCCGTTTCGATCATAGACAGGTTATCGGTAAAAATGGAAAAAAGCAGATGAGGAATCAGCATAACCATTCCCCATGCCAAAAGCGTATATGCCGTTCCAATAAAAGCCGTAAACCGAATCCCCTCTTTTACCCGCTTCATCTTAACTGCACCATAGTTGTAGCCCAAAACCGGCTGACAGCCGCTCGTAATTCCCATGACCGGCAGCGACAAAAGCTCTCTCACAGAATTTAACACTGTCATAATCCCGACATACAAATCCCCGCCGTAATTTTGCAGCGAGACATTGCAGACAATCTGCACCAGCGCGTTTGTAGCCTGCACAATAAAGCCGGACATACCGAGAGTCATTATTTCAACGGCTAATTTTCGCTCCACCCTCAAATTTGTTGTTTTAATCCGCAGCAGGGTTTTCTTCCCCGTCAAAAAATGTATCACCCAGATTCCAGAAACAGTCTGGCTGATGACTGTAGCAAGCGCCGCTCCGCGAACTCCCATATGCAGAACAAATATAAAAATCGGATCCAGAAACAGATTCAATACCGCACCAATCATCGTCGTCAGCATCCCAATGCCCGGAAATCCCTGCGCATTGATAAATCCATTCATTCCCGTAGTCAGCATGGCAAATGGGGTACCAAGCAGATAAATCCGCAGATACTCATCCGCATATTGATAAGACGCGTCACTCGCACCAAACAGATCAAGAACCGGCCTGCGGAATAAATAACAGAATAAAAAGATCACAATTGATGTGCCCAGCAGCAAAGCACACACATTTCCCATTATTTTTTCTGCATGAGCGTCCTCATGCCTTCCCCTTGCAATAGAAAACAGCGGCGTTCCGCCGGTGCCAAAGAGATTGGTAAATGCCGCAACCAACGTAATAATCGGAAATGTCAGACCTACTCCCGTTAATGCCATGTTGTCAGCTCCAGGCAGATGTCCGATATAAATGCGGTCAACAATATTGTATAACAGCTGTACCAGCTGTGCCAGAGTCATTGGAATTGCCTGGCTGATAATGTTTTTTGATACTTTTCCTTGTGAAAAATCTGTTGTCATGATATCTTCCCTCAAATATAATCCAGTCTGCCTCAGGGCATGCTCAACCTACTGCAAATACTCGCTCGTTACATTATTATAGATCAGTTCCGTAAATCTGTTCCGTAATTTTTTAGAAAACTCTTCACGCATATAAATCTTAGTGAACTACCCATTGTCTAAAGCCGATGGGCTTCCTGCTTCATTGACCTCGCAGCCTGCTATCTCCACAGGCGTTAATTCGGGCTGTCCCTGCCCTATATTATATCTTTCTTTTTTTAGGATAGGTTAAATGCTAACTTTAAAGATAAATCTTTTACAAAACAAAGTCAACCCTCATCTGCACAAGGTAAATTCTATTGAATTTTTAACAGTACGGCGTGATTCCTTTTTCTTTCGTAAAGGCCTTACCTCTTGTATTGGGAAATTTTGTTTGAATCAGCTAGTCCGTATTTGATCTTCCATTTTTATGCCTCCATGTGTTATACTTTATTCATTATATAATCATTTCAGCA
>CANDMV010000248.1 GCA_947385875.1 uncultured Eubacterium sp.
GCCTAGAGCGTGTTTGAAAAATCATTCCCGCGATCTGCACTCCCCACTTTGCGGAGAATTCATCCCAAATTTAATCAACATAGCCCGCTATGCCTCATAAATTTGGGATAAATTCTCCATATCATGCCCTGTGGGTACAAAGTGTGAAGCATATCATGCCCTGTGGGTACATCTCACGGAAAGCATTTTTCAAACACGCTCTAAGGCCGGAAGCTAAAGGTGCCGCTGCGGCTCTGCCGCCTGTGTACTGAACAGAATGCCAGGGGATTCTAAGCATTCTTCCAAAGCCGCCGGCAGACCGGGCAGGTACCCTCTGCCGGCTGTTTCTGACAGGCAGTACATGAAATCTTCTATCTGTAACGGCAGTATCAGATGAATGATCTCAGATCAGCAGTTCACAGCACACCCAGACCAAGCACCCTGCTGCTTGGTCTGAGCCAAAGAATGAGGCTTGCCAAGCATCCGGCCCTTCGCCAAAGGCGAACTTCCAATGGGCCGGATGCCGTTGCTTTTCGCAGCACAGCCGCTTTTTGGCTGGGGTGTGAAAAGTAACACGAATAATTAAGAAGTGCATGTTTGTGTATGAATACGTTGACTGTTGTGTAATTAGTGTGTATAATATTGCTGTAGGAAGGGGCACTAATGAAACAAAGAGATTTGATTAGGAAGCTTGAAGATCTTGGCTTTACTTTTGAAAGACATGGCGGCAGTCATGATATATATAGAAGAGGCAATGATATAGAAAAAATACCGAGACATAAAGAAATAAATGAAATGCTGTCAAATATGATTCTAAAAAAATGGAAGTTATGATAAGGGGTGAAGATATGAAACAGGTTTATCCAGCTTTTATATTGAATACAAATGACGGTTCGGAGCATCCCTTTTTAGTGTGTGTTCCTGATTTGGAAATTTTTACGGAAGGGGATACTTTTGCAGATGCGATTGAAATGGCAAGGGATGCGATTGGATTAGCAGGAATTTCAATGGAAGATCATAACGAAGGGCTTCCAGTGCCGTCAGATCAAAGCAGCGCTGTAGAAAAGGTAAAGCAGGATACAGAAGTCATTGATTTTTCGAATGGTATTTTGACCTATGTGGACGTTGATTTTTCAGAGTACAGAAAGAAAGTGGACACATAAACGGTTAGAAGAAATGTGGCGCTTCCAAGCTGGCTCAATTATGAAGCTGAACATGCGGGAATTAATGTATCAAGAGTACTTCAGGAAGCATTGATGAATGTACTTAACGTAAAAAGAAAGATTTGATTCTTGAAAAATGATTTTATTTTATACTGTCAGCAATAAAATTTGCTAATAACGTCGGCTGACGAGCGTTAATACCGGAAGCAGTATGGAAAATTATATCATTCGTGAGTATATATAAGATTTGATAGTCAGTCAGGTCTGTCGACCGCAGTTTACTTTTGGGCAATATGGTTATAAGGATGCCTGATGGCGTGTCTTAAAAATATTTTTGTATGATGTTTTTAAGATACGCCATTAGGCTTTTTTGTAATGCTGAAGTTTGTTCGTGCAAGGGGCAGATGTTATAACAATGTTTCATTGGTAATCGTTTAGATCGGGTGTTACGTTACATTGTATAGCGGATCATAAAAAATTAAAATTAGTATTGACAAAAGTATTGTATCGATGTATTATTCAATTAGTACATGAGTACATCAATACAACAATACAGTCATACAAAAAAACAACACAACAATAAAAAGAAAAGAGAGGTGAGCCTATGCCGTGGAACTTAGATTCGGACCGTCCGATTTTTATTCAGATACTGGAGCGCATCCGGGTGGACATTATCAGCGGAAAATATCAGCCGGGAGATAAGCTGCCGTCTGTACGCGAGCTGGCTGCGGAAGCGGCGGTGAATCCGAATACTATGCAGAGGGCATTTGCAGAATTAGAGCGCACAGGTCTGGTTTATTCAAAGCGTACCAGCGGGCGGTTTATTACGGAGGACAGGGAAATGATTGAGGAATTAAAAGCGGATCTTGCTAAGGAAAAGATTCAGATGTTTTTAGCCAGTATGGCGCAGCTAGGCTATGATAAAGAGCAGACAATCGCTCTGATGAGCCGGGTGCTGAATGGGAAAGGAGAGCAGTCATGAGTATATTATTAGAATGCAGTCATCTGACCAAAAGCTTTGGGAAAAGAGAAGTGCTAAAGCAGGTCGATCTAAAGCTGGAGAGCGGGCATATCATCGGGTTCTTAGGGCCGAACGGCTCCGGGAAGACGACGATGATTAAGATTATGAACGGACTGCTGACTCCCACAGAAGGAGAAATCCGTTTTTGCGGCGGCAGTATTGGGGCAGAGAGTAAAAAGCATATTTCTTATCTGCCGGATCAGACTTATTTAAATATGAATCAAAAAGTAAGAGATGTCATCGGATTTTTTAAGGATTTTTATGAAGATTTTGATGAAGCGCGTGCTTACGATATGTTAAAAAAGCTTCAGATCAGTGCAGATGAACATCTAAAGACGCTGTCAAAGGGAACAAAAGAAAAAGTGCAGCTGATTCTTGTCATGAGCCGCAGGGCAAAGCTGTATATTTTAGATGAGCCGATCGCAGGTGTAGACCCGGCAGCGCGGGATTATATTTTAAATACGATTATTACAAATTATGAACCGGAAGCATCTATTTTATTGGCAACACATTTGATTGCAGATATAGAAAATGTTCTGGACGAGGTGGTTTTTATCAAAGACGGGCAGATCATACGGCATTCTTCTGTAGATGATATACGCATAAAGGAAGGATCGTCGGTGGATGCATATTTTAGGGAGGTTTTCAAATGTTAAAAAAGTTATTTAGGCATGAATTTAGGTCTAAAGGCGGCGTTCTGCTGCTCTTTTGCGAAATTATGACGGTAGCGACAGTACTGATGTGCATCGCTTCTTTAATTAATAAATATGCTGCTAATACAGTATCAAGAATCATATATGGAATCGTCGGAGGCGGCTTTTTTGCTACTATCGTAATACTGATTGTTACATGGTTTATCTATTTATGTGTTCATTTTTATAGGACGATGTATTCGGCACAGGGGTATCTGACTCATACACTGCCTGTGAAGTCATCTTCTGTATTAAATGTCAAAATCATTGTATCCGAAATACAGCTTGTTATAGTCGTAGCGGTGGTGCTGATTTTTATATTTATCACGGGAATTGTCAATGATGGGATTGCGATTGGCGAGCTTATGCAGGCAGTGAGGACGCTCATGCAGAGTATTTATGAAGGTACGGGCATACCGGGACAGATCTTTGCAGCTTTTGTTGTGGTCATAGCGCTGATTGGGTGGCTGGATGCGCTGCTGCTGTTTTTTGCGGGAAGCTCAATCGGACAGCTGTTCCACCGTTCAAAAGGAGCATGGGGGATTGCGGCGAGTATCGGCCTTTATTATGTCAGCCAGATTGTTACGTTGATTGTGATCGCTTGTGTGGGCGGATTTATGTTTGTAAGTAATACTGAGGTTTATGTGAATAGTTCTGGAGGACCGACAGCGTTGGTTATGTATCCGCTAATGGTTGGTATCATTGTTATGCTTGCGTTTTGGGCTGTTGTTTATTATATCATCAGCAGGGTGATTGTTTCAAAGCATTTAAATCTGGAGTAACGGGGATGCTGTAGCGGTTATATTTTCTGTGAATATGGAATGTTGTTTAGTAATGGGGCGGATCGGGTATCTGCTCCATTAAATCGTTTTCAGTTTCTGTAAATATGAGTGACTGTCACATTAAGAAAAACACAATAGAATATAACAGTTTTAATTTTTATATCTGCTATATTTTATATGTGTTTTGTTTCGGGTGACAGTCCCTTTTTGTAAGGTTAAATAGTTAGGGAGCTGAGTAAATATAAAATAGAAAAATTAAAGAATATATTGAATATTTAAAGATAATATGTTACAAAATATAACATAATATAAAAAAGGGGATAAATATATGTTTACAAGAATAAAAATAAAAAATTATAAATCTCTTGTTGATTTGGAAGCTGATTTTTTTCAGAAAAGAAATGAAGCCAAGCCCTTAATTTTAATATACGGTGAAAATGGAGCAGGAAAATCGAACTTTGCCAATGTATTTTACACTTTATGTCAAACACTGCAGACACTTTCCATTAGAAAAACAATACAGGAAATATTGGAGAAAAAAATTAATAAGTCAGATATTTCAGAAGAAACTTTTTATAAAATTATTTCTGAAAATCTAGGGGATATTGAATCAATTATAAATAATTGCAAAACAAAAAATAGTGATGATAATATGCTTCTTGAGTTTAGTTTTGTTATTGACGGAAATCCAGGCAATTATTTACTGGAGTTCGATGAACATAAAATAGTACATGAGAGATTAGATTTTGTATTAGAATAAAATGGTTGATTATCTCAAAAAAGCCTTGATTTACGGGCATACAAGCAGGA
>CANDMV010000249.1 GCA_947385875.1 uncultured Eubacterium sp.
TATTCACACACTCTTTCCCTACACGACGCTCTTCCGATCTATTTCTTTTGGAATCTCTATATTCGTATCCGTACCTGAATACCATATGATTTCTAATGTACCATCGTCTAGTTCCCTGCTGAGGTAGTCTGTGCTTTCTGTCTGTTCACTGGATGGAAGATCTGGTGTATTTTCATGGAGCGATGCGGAAGACAAAGCATCATTATTTTCCAGAACGGATATCTTGCTCCACTGTTCCATGCTGTCAGCGTAGTATATATTTTTTAAGCTGAGACAATTTTGAAAAACGCCCTTTTCAATGTTAGTAACGCTTTTTGGAATGGCAATGGACATAAGGCTGCGGCAGTTTGAAAATGTTTCATTTTCCATTCTGGTGACTCCTTCTGGAATCTGGATTCTTTTTAAAAGGAGACAGTCTTTGAAGGCATTAGGTTCAATGATTGATATGTTTTGTGGAAGTGTAATCGTTTCCAGATTTATACAGTTAAAAAAAGCAAACGCCTCGATCTTCGTTAAGGTATTAGGCAGAGTGACACTCTTTAAGCTGACACAGTCTTCAAAGTAGCATTCGCCGAGCACTGTTACACATTCTGGAAGTGTGATAGATTTCAGACTGGTGCAGGTCGTAAATGCACGGCTGCCGATGTAGGTAATACTGTCTGGTATAGAGATATTTTCTAACTGGCCGCATTCTTCGAAAGCAGAGTTTTCGAGGCGCTTGACTCCATCAGGAATGATAATGCTTTTTACGGTCGTGCTTAAGCGGGAAGAATATAATTCTGATCTGTCAAAAAAGGAAAGAGAGGATACCTGCTTTCCGTCTATTTTTTGAGGGATGACAAGCTCTGTGGCTGTGCCTTCATAACCGTTGATTTCTATAGTTCCGTCATCTAGTGTGCGATAGGAAAAGCTGTTGGCATTAGCTTCCTGAACATTTAATTCAGGAGAATTTGCCGTCTGAGAATCTGCTTTATTAGAGTCCGTTTTTTGAGAGTCCGCCTTTTGAATTTTCTGTGCATGTATGGTTATTGTATTGGCAGGATCGACAGCAGTTCCTGCTGTGAAAAGCAGTGCAAGCATTATGGCAACGGATTTTGATTTCATTATGTACCTCCTTCTTTTATTAGGCTGAATGGAAGGAAACAGTATCTATGTAATTTCGTAATTGATTCAGCCTGTTTATAATGGATGCGTGAATAAAAGATAAAGTCTGGAATATCAAACAATATCTGTTAAAATTTTAACACCTAAATGTATGATAGTAAACCGCCAATTTTTTCCAATAAAGTTGCAAAGTAACAGTTCAGCCTTCGGCAGAACTGTTACTGAATCCAATCCATTGGAAGTTCGCTTCGCGAAGGATTGAATTCATTCTTGGCAAAATCTACACATTCATACGTACTTTGCATTTAGTGCAAAGTACTGGGCAGAACTATTACGTTGCCAGATCTTTCTGATTTGGAGCAGACATCTGGTTTAAGAATGTCTAACCGCGATAGGAATCTTCAAATCATTAAGAAAACAGATCTATCATAATAGAAAACTTAAAGTTTTATTAAGATATGATTAAAACTATTGAGTGTTTAAAAAGAGCTTGCTATACTTTAAACAACGCATTCCTTACCTGGTTTACGAGCCTGCTAGGTATGCAGTGGTAATGAAGATCAGGAGAGCCCGTTATGAAGAAATTACAGAATGTTTTGTTATCTGTCATACCTAAGGTTAGTGCAGTTCCGCTGATTTTAGCGTTTTCTTTTAATATGGCAGTCTATGGTGGTGCGAGAATGATTGCCGGAGACTGGCATCATTACAATATCGAAAGTTTTCTGGATCGGATGATTCCATTTGTGCCGATGTCCGCGGTCATTTATCTTGGGTGTTATCTGTTTTGGATCGTTAATTATATATTGATTGCACGGCAGGAAAAGAGAGAAGTCTGTCAGTTTTTTGCGGCAGATTTTCTGTCACGCGCAGTCTGCTTTGTCATTTATCTGCTCTTTCCTACGACAAATACAAGGCCGGTTGTAGAGCCGGATGGTTTTTGGAATCAGGTGATGCTTTTGATCTATGAGGTGGATGCTGCGGATAATCTATTTCCATCGATTCATTGCTTAGTAAGCTGGTTTTGTTATATCGGGGTGCGGGGAAATGCGAAAATCCCAGCATGGTATCAGAATGTCTCCTGTCTTTTGGCATTATTAGTCTGTGTATCGACTGTGACGACAAAGCAGCATGTGCTAGTCGATGTGTTTGGCGGAGTGCTGTTGGCGCAGATTTGTCTATGGATCGGAAAGAAGCCTTTGGTGTGGGGTTTTTATGAAAAAGTATTAGATAAAATAAATGGCAGGATTTTTCGAAAGGAGGCTTGAGATGACAAGAAAGAAAATGATTGGGAACGTGGTATTCCTGTTTGTCGTTTTTGGACTTACAATCTATGGAGTCTTTCATGGAGAAGATTTCGGAGCTATGATAGAGGCCATGAAAAAAGTCGATCCCAGGTGGCTGATTCCAGGTGTAGCGCTTGTGATGTTTTATATCTGGGGTGAGTCGATTATTATTTGGTATATGATGCGCTCTTTTCGTATTTTTCTAAAAAAAAGAATCTGCTTTTTGATTTCCTCTGTGGGATTTTTTTTCTGCTGTATTACGCCGTCGGCGACCGGAGGACAGCCGATGCAGATTTATTACATGAAAAAGGAAAAGATACCGATTCCGGTAGCGACTGTCATTTTAATGGTCGTCACGATTACATATAAATTAGTGCTGGTAGTGATAGGGCTTGGCATTTTGTTATTTGGCCAGGGCTTTCTGCATCATTATCTGGAGGGGATTCTTCCGGTATATATTCTGGGGATTCTTTTAAATGTTTATTGCGTCAGCTTTATGACGGTATTGGTATTTCATCCGCTGCTGGCGGAAAAGATAATTCTAAAAGGGATGGATTGTCTGGAAAGACTTCGGGTGATCAAACGTAAGGAAGCGCGAAGGAATCGCTTTATGGAATCAATGCAGGTATACCGGGAGACGGCGGCATATTTGAAGGAGCATAAGCGTGTCATTGTATCTGTAATTATCATCACGTTTGTACAGCGCTTTGCATTGTTTTCAGTGACATGGATGGTGTATCAGGCGTTTGGGATTCATGGGACCTCAGTGTGGGATATCGTATTTTTACAGGCTGTGATTTCTGTGTCTGTGGATATGCTTCCGCTTCCGGGCGGGATGGGTATCAGCGAGACGTTATTTTTAAATATTTTTGCTCCCGTTTTTAGGGCAGTGACGCTTCCGGCAATGGTGCTGTCAAGAGGGCTTGGATATTACAGCCAGCTGCTGATCAGCGCATGGTTTACAGTCGTGGCGCAGATTTACTATACATTAAAGGCCGCTAGGCAGACGGACGGCTATAAGAGGATTGAGGCATAAAAGGGGAGGACTGTGCCGAAATTGATACACGAGGAGATAATAAATGCTTGGATTTTGGGACTATACGGTAATACTTACATATATAAGCTTTGCCTCTGGCAGCATAGGTATTTTTTGTGCTGTTTCAAAGCATGTTCAGTGGGCGGTTTTCTGGCTGGCATGTTCGGGGCTGTGTGATTTGTTTGACGGCAGGATTGCAAGGACGAAGAAAAACCGGACGGACGACGAGAAAAATTTTGGGATACAGATTGATTCGCTGTGCGACCTTGTCTGCTTTGGCCTGCTGCCTATGGTCATATGCTACCAATGCGGCATGAGACGTTTTTTTAGTGTGGCGGTTCTTACGATGTATGGTCTGGCAGGACTGGTGCGTCTGGCATTTTTTAATGTCATGGAACAAAAGCGCCAGACAGAGACAGATGCAGACAAAGAGTATTATCAGGGGCTGCCGATTACGACGATGGCCATTGCGCTGCCGCTTTTATATATCTTATCGCCGCTGCTTGTGATTAGTCATCATGAGTTTTTGGTGCTGCTGCATATTCTGGTGATGGTTGTAGGGGCGCTGTTTATTGTAGATTTTAAGCTGCAGAAGCTTACAGTTATGAAGATGCTGCTGCTTGCGGCTGTGGCAGCAGCTGGGATCATTGTGTTTGTATTTGTCGCTCGAAGTATGGGAGGGGGTATTTTTAAATCGGGAAGAAGCATTATATTTAATCATACGGCAAATATGGTGCATATATATCAGCTTCATAAATATTTTTAGAATCGTAACAGTTCAGATAAATTGTTACATACCGGCTGTGCGGACGCCAGATGAGGGGAGCGGTTCCGTTTTCCTGTGACTTTTCCAGAATGCTAAGAATCCCTAAGCATTCTGTATCCACGCTGTGGCACCGGACGGTCGCGGCACCTGGTCCGCCCCGGCCTAAGGCCGGAAGCTAAAGGTGCCGCTGCGGCTTCGCCG
>CANDMV010000250.1 GCA_947385875.1 uncultured Eubacterium sp.
CTGCCCATGTACCGTCTTCTGTGCCGTTAGACTGGGAAAGTGCTTCTGTGATGGATTTTATCTTTTCAGCCGGATTATCCCTGTCCAATACTGCATTTGCTTCTTCCAGCTCTTTTTTGAGTGGATCTGTGTAGTATTTTGAAAACTCTGGCACGGATGCAAGGCATTCATTGACTGCATTCTCAATGTCTTCCTGGGTTCCTATAAACTGATTACTCGCAGCAGCTGAATCAATCAGCCCCTGTTTATACGATTCAAATTCTTTTTCTGAATCAGGCAGTTCTTTCCCTTGTAAGGATTTCAGCATTTCCTGTTCTGCTAAATTAGCATTCAGTTCTTTTATGGATGACTGATACTCATCCACGGCACCCTTCATTTCATTCGAACGCTTATAGATCTGTTTCCATACTGGATTTTCTGACAGCTCTTCACTTGTAAACCGCCCGGATTCCTTCAGTGCATCCATTGCATCCTGTAGTTTTTGATACTTCTGAAGTACAGCATCAGCCGTGCTGTCATCGCCGTTAAGGAGCATCGTGCCGCCAAAACTCGTATAGCTGCTGCTGTCTATGACTCCCTTATCAGCAAGAACCTGCCATGCCTTTACTGCATCCCTGCCCGCTGCGGATATGATATTATTGCTGCCTGACCAGTTATTTCTGCCTGCATCCAGAAGCTCTTCTTTTGCGGCATTTACGCCCGAAATCAGGTCATTTTCCTGTTCGCTGAGCTTATCAAGGCTCGTCTGTTTAATGGCATTGTCAAGAGAACCATACTTAGCAATTAAATCATCAACGCTCTGGCCTTCAAGCGCTAGTTTTTTAATGATTTCTTCCTGAGTGCTGATTAAATCGTCTTTTGCTGATTTATCGGTCTTTACTGCTTCTGATAAGCTTAAATACTTTCCAGCTAATTCTGATATTTCACTGCTCAGATTTCCTGCTGTTTCAGCTGCATCTTTTGATTTTTGTCGTGTCTCTTCTATCTTCTGCTTATATTTCGACATTGTAGATGCGGCTACTCCAAAAGCGGTTGATAAGCCCATGAGTATAATGCCGACTGGATTAGACATAAAGGCTGCTTTAAGGCTTGCCCCAACTCCTGTCACGGCTGCTTTCAGCGAAAATGCGCTTGATGCTGCCCTTATCTGTGCCGCTGTCTGTGCATTTGTTGCCTGCGTGAGTCCCATTTCTGCCAGTTTTGCCCGCGCCTGTGCTTTCGTAAGCCCTGCTGTCTGAAGAATTGCAATGCGGTTATTTCTGCTTAATGCTTCGCTTGATAATACCTGCCTTAACTGTGCTTCCGTAAGTCCGGCTGAAACGGTTTTCAGCGTATTAAGCGCCTGTGTCCATTCCTGCGTCCCTCTTGTCAGGAAAGACATTGTTTTCACCGTATTTAAGGCTGTTCCGAAATTAGATGCCTGAATGGCAGAAGCCTTAAATGCCGCTGATAATGCAGTGATCCCTTTTGCAACGCCGATCAATACAAAGCCTCTCAGCGTTGACTCCACGAGTCCAAGACTGTTTACAAACTGCAATACTGCATTTCCCGTGTTTAAAATTCCCGTGACTGTCTTACCGTCAATGACTGACTGGTAAGTTTCTGTCATACTGGCTTTAAATCTGTTTAACGCTGCCTCGCTTGATTCTAAATATTTGTCATATTCCCTCTGCGCCGATCCGGCTGCTGACAGGCTGTTCTGATAGATTTCCTGCGCTTCTGCCATATTGTTGAGCGTTGCAGAAATTGCACTGGCTCTGTGCTTGCCTGATATAAGTTCTAACAGTGCGCTCTGGTCTGTATCAGACATCTGCTGATATACCTTAGAAATATCTAAGAAAATATCGTAAATGCTGCGGAATGTTTCTCCGTCTGCTTCAAGAATTTTAACCCCGCCGGAACCATTAATGTCAGTAAGGTCTTGTATCTTCTTCTCCAAAGACGCAGCAGATGTAAAGACGCCTTCCGTGGATTCGCCCATCTGTTCCAGTTCTACGGTGCATCCACGTATACGGAGTGCAGCAGTACGGAGTCCTAATGCAAGTGAATCAGCGTCCTGGAACTGTCTGTTTCCTGCTGCAAGGAGTGCTATAAATTCATCTACGGATGTATTAGCGTCAGAAAAGACAGAGCCTACAGACTGTACACCCTGCGCGATTTCAGCAGTCGTTATGCTTGCCGTATTGCCGATCTCATTATATTTATCAATCAGTGCCCCTGCTTTATCCACAACATCTGAAAAGCCGTCCACTGTGTCATAAGCCTGTACGCCGGATATAACGGCTTTTGCAGAATCTGCCGCACTCATATCCCCTACATTTGTCAATATTGTTGATTTCTCTGTCAGCTTATCACTCACAGACAGGCTATAGCCGGATTTTGAAAATTCAGCTGCACCTTCAATCAGTCCTTTCTGTGCCGCCGCCAGTTCCTGCGCCTTTCTGCTGCACCTGTCCAGATATTCTGGATAATCACCCCTTGACAGCTGATCCTGCACCTTTATTAAATCAGTATATGCCTTACCAAGCTCTAATGCTTCCTGCCATGCTTTCCTCATCTGCTGGGTCATAAGCATTATCCCGCCCGTGCCTGCGAATAATTCAGCGGCTCTTTTTGATGTCTTTTTAAAGGTATCTCCAAGAGTCAGTCCATTTAAATTTGCCGCCCTTATTTCTGATCTCATTGCGGATAACTGTAATCTCAGCGACTGTACCTGTCTGGCAGATGCTGCTAATTTTGCATTGTCAAGAAGCCGGCTATATTTCTGCGACATTGCAGCGTCCTTAAATATTCTGCTGTTCTGCTGTCCTAATATTTTAATATCATTAATCAGTTTGTCTTTTCTTACATTAAAATCAATCTCTACAGGCTGCGATTTTACTTTTTTCTGAGCATCCTGTGCCGCCTTCTGGACAGAATCATTCAGTCCTTTTCCGTCTATTTTTCCTGTCAGCCTTACCGTGCCGTTTAGTGATGCCAGATCCTTTTTAATCTGTGCTTTTGTCTTTGCCTTGTCAAGCGTCCCGACAAGCGGTACTTTTATTTCTCCGAGATTTTTAGCATCTGACTGGATCTGCTTCCTGCTCTGTCCCTTTTTCAGGGACGCAACAAGATCAATCCAGAAGTTATTTCCTGCCATATGTGCTTTATTCCTTTCTCCGCCAGTATCCATGCCTCAGATTTTCAATAATTTTAAATTTCCCTGTTTACAGCCATGAAAAACTGTGGTATAATTATTGACATATTTGATATCATGTTGTGTAATTTGAATTTTTGTAAAAAATAATAATAATTTCGCTGTTTTTGATTAAAATTCGTCTTTCTTCTTTTATTCTGGAATTTTTTAAGATTTTATTTTGATTTACAGCCGTTTTTGAAGTTCAGATTATCCAAGATTTACTATTGCAGCAGTCATTCTGATTCACTGCTTTTTTAAGTACGCCTCTAATTTTACATATAAATACGGATAGAGGTTTATCTTTTCATTCTTAAAACTGCTGAGCACGGGCGCGCTGATCCCTGTCATTTTTGCTATATACTGCTGTGTGCCTTTTTCTAATGTATGCCTGTAAAGATTGCGCAGCTCCTTCTGCTTATCCAGCTCTTCCCGGCTGAGTTTCTGTTTTTCTTTCTGTGCCATATATGTTCCTTTCTATGCTTAATCTTGTTTTTATATTAAATAAAATTTTTATAAAAATATATTCGATACTTCATCCGGCAGCATTTGTGGAGAATGATGCCGGATGACCTGTGCCTCTTGGAATCTGTACAGGATTTTGTAATCGTTGAATTGTTTTAGTACTTTTTACATGCACCTCAGTGGAGGTCGGCGCATGTATCCTCCGCCGCTGATAGGGGGGGGGAATGCTGATATAAGCTGTGACACTTATACCAGCCTGTGATCCTGACACCAGCAGTTTTGTTGGCCTGCCCTTTTCCACAATGACAGGCTTTTGCTAATGTCCGATAGTACGATATTCAATAATGATGTTTTGAATATTTTATAATAAACATCAAATGAATGATGTTATTACCTAACAAAATTTTCTATTCAGGAATTCCCTGATCATAAGGATTTTTTCATTATCATAGTCAACACGCTTGTAAAGCCAGTCTGACAGATACTGCGGTGATATCCCCAGGTATGAAGACAATGCGCTTTTCCTGAGATGGTATTTTTCCAGGTATGCAACTGCTTCTTTTCTTAATTCATCCTGCATTCAGCACCTCCATTCATATGGAAGAGCGGTCTCGGAAACTCTTTAAAGCCCATATTTCCGCTCTTTTTCTG
>CANDMV010000251.1 GCA_947385875.1 uncultured Eubacterium sp.
GTTTGTCGTGTGCTTAAGGTAATGGATACCCTCTACTTCTCATTTTCAATCTTATGTTTCCTCCTTATGATTGATGGTAAAATAAAGATCTTTTACACCCGGACAGCCTGTGCAGGTGAGTACAATAGCGAATAGCAGTCATAAATATGTGGATCGGACTTATGACTGCCATGATAAAACACTGTAGCTATTATAGCAGATAACAACTATGGCATGGTTCGCCTGTTCTTCACATAAACAGTCTGTTTCTTCACATAAGGTCTAATCAGCCAGTTTGTAACAATTTAAGTGAATAGTTAAAAAACTTATGTTAGTGACATTGGTACGAGGATAACAATTAGATATTTCTAAAGCAGACAAGCGAAATGGTTACAGTTCAGGCTTTGGCTGCACTGTAACGGAATCCGGCTCATAAGAAGTTCGCCTTTGACGAGAAGCCGGATTCCAAGGGAACGGAGGACAGACGGGGATTGGTATGGCGCTGGCAGATTACTGGCTTCGTTTTGTGGATATATCTGCAGCATAATTTATCAAGATTCTTACAATAAATGTATCATCTTCGATATAACAGTCAAACTGCGCATGGTATTTATCCGCAAACTCTTGTACGCTTACCATGCCGAATCCATGCCCGCTGCCCTGATCTGAAAGCGGAAGACCAGTTTTTTTAGAAAACTTCACCTTTTTATGGCAGGGATTTTTGATTTCCAGAAAAAAACTTTCCCCGGCCCTGTTTTTCATAGTCAGTGCAACGAATCGTTCTTCTTTTTTTAAATCTGCTACAGACTGTATTGAGTTTTCCAAAAGGTTTGCAGTTAAAATGGCCAGATCATAGTTATCGATTTCCTGACTTTTCGGGACAGCACATGAAAGCTTCAGATGTATACCTAGAATTTCCGCCTGATTTGCCATACCGTAAAGGAGGCTGTTGATGACAGTGTTTTCGCAATAGATCGTCAGATAGGATCTGTCCAGATACTCAATGTCTTTAGAAAGTATCTGCTTGGCGTCATTGTATTTTTGATCCTGAAGCAGCTCGATTAACAGATTGTCTTTATGCCGCATATCATGGCGCATGATCTGAAAGTCATGGATTGCTGATTCTACAGTCTGAGCCTGAAGCTCAATTCCCCGGATATAAGCATGTAATTCCTTATTTCTCCAAAGCAGTTTCTTCTGATTGGATTTAGAATAAATATATTGAAGAAGCAGGATGTACATAACTATTACTGTAATAAGGAGCGAAAAGGCTGCATACATGCTTTCCGGACGCTGCTCAAAATATACTGGAAAATACAGCATAAAATAAAAAGTAATATAACACATGGCAGGAATCAGGCACATCCATATAGATATTTCCTTGCTGAGCACGTTTGCACAGATATCCCGGATCGTAAAATACATACATATAAAACAGGCTGCATTGATGATCGTACAGACAGCCATTGCCGTGATGTAGTTTTTTGATACCAGCAATACTGCGCAGGATGAGATATTGCCTGTCAGTACAAAATTAGATGAGCTGAATCCAATAAATAATGTATAGCTGTTCTTTTGTTCTGAGATCAGGAAGGCAGTGACCTGAAGAACCAGTATGTTCGCGATCGTAACATATATTTTGGGCCATAATGATTCGAACGCAAAATAGATTCTGCATATTTCAAATACGATAGATACTGCTGTAGCTAATGTACAGATCAGGGCAGACTGCAGTCTGGAATACTTCAGCAGAAGGAAGGTCAAAAAATAAAAAGACATAAATACACAGGAATTCAATACAAGCCATAGTTGAAAAATTCTCATAGCATTCCTTTCAAAAGCCTTCAGATATGTATTTTAGATAATTCCGCTTTACATCCGCCTGCCGGCTTTTGCTGATAGGAATTTCCGCCCCGGAGCGCATAGTCATCAGGTTCGGTTCATACTGTCTGACGTGGCTAAGGTTGACAATAAATGATTTGTGAATCTGGATAAAATCCCGGCTTTCCAAAAGGCTGCGCATATCGTTTTCAAAAGACTTTCGAAGCAGCCTGCTTACAACTTCCTTTCCGTCCGTAGCAAATATATGCAGCGCCCTTGCAGAGTTTTCCACATATTCGATTTCGTGATAGAGTATACGCTGCAAGCCGTGGGCTGTGTTTACGTTCAGCGTTTTCTGCATTTGGAGGGCATTTTCGACGGCAAAATCCATAGCCTCGTAAAATTCCTGCTCCTTTAGAGGCTTTAACAGATACCTCTGGGCAAACACGCCGAACGCCTGATAGGCATAATCCGTGGATGATGTCAAATAGATCATGGTTGCCTGCCGGTCTTTTCTTCGGATGATCTGTCCGAGCTCTATACCGTTTTTCTGTGGCATCAGCATGTCGAGGATGTAGATCTGATAAGCCTCCATACATGTAATCTGTGCTTCTAAGTCTTCTGCATGACAAAATGTATCGATTGTAAGATTTAGTTTTTTCTGCTCTGCGTAATGTGCGACTTTGTCAGCTAAATAATGTAATGTCTCGTGTTCATCATCACATATTGCTACCCGTATCATTTTCTTTCAGCTCCATTTCTTATCGTTCTTTTTGCATGTTGATTTAAGTTTCATGCTTTTTTCTTTTAGCGGACTCTGCACATGGCAGAATCATAATTCCAATACCTTGCGTATCGTATAGAATTAATAATATATGATGTGGGCTGTTGATGTCAATATAAGAAAAAATAAGATGTTGGACAGCGTTACAGTTGTTACTTTTCATAACCAGCGTCATTAACTTAAGCAAAGCAGGACATGTAACAATTCAGATAAGGTGTTACATTATGGATAACCGGATGCCGGGTGAGGGGAACTGTCTGACATTTGTTTCACATCTTAGCCCAATAGCGGCTGTGCTGCAAAAAATAATGGAATCCGGCTTATTGAAAGTTCGCCTTTGGCGAAAAGCCGGATTCCCTCTTGGTAAGATCTTCATGTTCTTATATCATGCCCGCCTAGAGCGTGTTTGAAAAATCATTCCCGCGATCTGTACTCCCCACTTTGCGGATAATTCATCCCAAATTTAATCAACGTAGCCCGCTACGACTCATAAATTTGGGATAAATTCTCCACAAAGTGTGAAGCACATCTCGCAGAAAGCATTTTTCAAACACGCTCTAGTGTACTGGCACGTATCTTATAGTTAAGTTACGTGTCCGGCAGGAAGACGTTCTTATTTTGCAGTAAGTTCTGCAATTAATTGTTCTACATCATCTATGCAGGCTCCGCAGATTGTGCCGACATCATTGATCTCCTGTACGTCTGCCAGTGTTTTCGCACCTTGATCTACAGCCTCCTTTATCATGCCCTTTGTAATGTCCAGGCAGCTGCATATGATTTCATCTGGATTCATTTTGAGTCTCCTTTCTGGATTTGTTTTTTGACATTATCAATTATGTGGTGATTTTGAAAAAATATACATTTAGACTGAATGGATAGATACGTTTTATTTATCCATTATATCAAACGAGATAAATAAAGCGGTCGGATTCCACTGCAGCGAGAAAAGGATAGGCGATAAGGATGGAAAAATCTTGATGATTGATACTGCATAATGGCGGAAAGCATAGTATATTGTCGGTATGGGAGTTGGAAAGTCAGCGGCAGATCTACAATGTCTTAGATGAAAGAAATTAATGGAATTAGAGTAAAAATACATTTTGTCTTGTATTTCATTCAGGGATATTTTATAATAAAGTCTGCGAAAATAGGAAAAAAGCTTTGAGCAGCGTACCAGACAGCCAGATTGTGAAATTGCAAAGGAGCAGAAGAGAGGAAAGCATGTCAAAATTATATTTTGTGACAGGCAATCAGAAAAAATATCAGGAATTAAAAAAAATCGCAGAAGCCGATCAAATAGAACTGGACATTTACCGATTTAAAATATACGAGCTTCAGACTGACGATGTGAAAGAATTGATAAAGAAGAAAGCATGTGAAGCATTTGAAGAAATCCGCCGTCCACTGATTGTTGAGCATACCATGCTGAAGCTGGATGCATTCCATCAGCTTCCGGGACCTCAGACGAATTATATTTATTCGAAGCTGGGTTACTTTACAATTTTAGAGTTCTGCAGGTATAAGGAACAGTTTGGGGCATATGCAGTATCTGTAATCTGCTATTGTGACGGAAAAAAGTATGTAACTGCGGGTGCAAGGCAAAGGGGAAGATCGGAAGAGCGTCGTGTAGGGAAAGAGTGTGTGAATATGTGT
>CANDMV010000252.1 GCA_947385875.1 uncultured Eubacterium sp.
GGGAGCAAACGAGGCTCCGCCGGCAATCCTTTCTGTATTTTTAGGTGAACAGTTGGGAGATGTTGTATCACAGCTGATTAGTACGGGGATTGCGACCCATTCGTTAAAAGGCGGAATGCTGGAGACAGGCGTTAAGACGCTTCCTGATTTTCGTAAGGATGCTACCGACCGCAACCGTACATCGCCGTTTGCATTTACCGGCAATAAGTTTGAGTTCCGTATGGCAGGCTCACAGGATTCTGTAGCACAGTCAAATGTTGTATTAAATACGATTGTTGCGGAAGCTTTTTCAGAAGCCTGTGATATACTCGAAAAAGCAGCGGATTTTAATGAGGCTGTGCATGACTTAATTAAACAGTATGCAGTAGAGCATCAGAGAATTGTATTTAACGGCAATGGTTATTCTGATGAATGGGTGGAAGAAGCAGCAAGGAGAGGGCTTGCGAATATCAAGTCTATGGTAGATGCAATCCCGGCATATACAGCTCCTGAATCCGTAGCGGCATTTGAAAAGTTTAATGTATTTACAAAGACAGAACTGGAGTCCCGCGTAGAAATCGAATACGAGACTTATGCAAAGACAATTAATATTGAAGCAAAAGCAATGATTGACATCACAGGAAAACAGATCATTCCAGCTGTGATCAAATACACAACAGCGCTTGCAGCATCTATAAACGGTGTAAAAGCTGCCTGTGGCGAGGCAGATGTGAGCGTGCAGACGGATCTGCTGACACAGGTGTCTGCTCTGCTGAAAGAAACAAAAGATGCTTTGAAAAAGCTGATCGAAGTAGAAGCAGTCGGTTCTTCGATGGAAGAAGGCCGCAGCCGTGCTGTTTATTACCGGGATGATATTAAATCCGCTATGGAGGCGCTGCGCAGGCCGGTAGATCTGTTGGAGATGATGGTGGATAAAGATATGTGGCCGATGCCATCTTATGGTGATTTGATTTTTGAAGTGTAGTTAAAATCGGAGATATTTGAAGCATAGATTTTATGCTGTAAATGACGGCTGATCTAACTAAGTGTTAGATTAGTATTAACTAATCCCCTTAGTAGCATATATATCAACGGGAAGGGAGTCCGGCGGGAGCCGGGCTCTTTTTCTGTGACGCAGGAAAATCAAGGGTTCAGAGGTGTTCAAAAAGGGGACCGTATAATAATTAATGCAACAGTCCCCTTCTTTCGATGAATCATTCATTTAGATCAAAAAAGTTCACGTCGAAGTTTTATTTAGAAGTATTATTTACTCCAGTCACCATACAAAGTTTTACCACCAGATTTCTTATAACTGCGAACCCTTATATAATATTTTTTGTCTGCATTCAGCTTTTTAAATGTGTAAGAAGGCTCTGTCAGTTTTTTGGATTTCACGTTATTCTTAAATTTCTTATCCGTGCTGATCTGAACCTGATACCCTGATGCCATTGGATCCTTTTCCCACGTTACAGTCATTTTTTTGCCGTTAGCGTTTCTTTTTGATTCTACAGACTGTTTCTTTGGATTTACTTTGACAGTTACTTTCTTAGTAACGTCACCTGCTTTGATAGTTATGGTGACGATTCCGGCTTTTTTGATGGTTACTTTTCCTGTCTTCTTATTTACAGAGGCGACTTTCGGATTGGAGCTTGTAAAAGTCATCTTTTCATCGGATGATGCATCGATTTTAAATGACTTTTCGCCATATGCTACCTTGTATACGGTTTTTTCGCAGGTAATGGTTTCCAGCTGATTTTCATCTTCTGCTTTTATAATCGTAAAGCTGGATGTCATGCTGCCGGTATAGTCTCCAATGCCTGTGATCGTTATTGTGGCGGTTCCCGCTTCGGTATTGTTGCTGTAAGATACGGTATAATCGGTACCTAATACTAATGTCTTGCCATCTATCACTATGGTTACAGGCGGTGTCTGAGCGGTGCCATCATAAGTGCAGCTTGACTGTGCCAATGTCACGCTTGCTTTAGAGATATTCGCGCTGCTTTCAGCTTCATCCTCATTTTTGGAGTCATCCTTATTTTCGGTTTTATTATTATTTTCCGAATTATTGCTATTGTTTCCACCGTAGCCATAGCCGTTATAATAATCGTTTCCATTATTCATTCCGCTGCCGTAATAATCGTTGCTGCTTGAGCTGCTGCCCGAATTATTGCTGCCGCCTGAGCTGCTGCCTGAATTATTGCTGCCGCCTGAGCTGCTGCCTGAATTATTGCTGCCGCCTGAGTTGCTGCCATTGTTTTGGTCGCTGTCGTCAGGTTCAGGACTCGGCGGAGAAGTCGGGCTGTAATTATAATGTACGGTTGCCTTTGCGATGGCAGCAGGTGTATCGCCCAGTTTTTGGATTGCATTCCACTGTTCTTCGGTGCCGGTAAAGTATATATCTTTCAGCGGGCAATTTCCGAATACAGCGGCTTCTATTTTTGTCACGCTCTGAGGAATGATAATATCAGTCAATGCGGCACATGAAGCAAAGGCACTGGCTGCTATACTTTCTGCGCCCTCTGGTATCTCTATTTTGACAAGCAGACCGCAATTCATAAACATGCCTTCGCCAACGCGGTCTATACTCTGAGGCAGTGTTACGCTGGTCAGACTGTAGCATTGTGTAAACAGATTGTCGCCGATCTTTACCTGCTTACTGCCGGCAGCAAATGCTGCGCTTGTCATCTTCGTACATTGCCAGAACGCTGCTGCGCCCACCTCTCCAACGCTGGCAGGTATTGCTATAGAAGTAAGGCTGCTGCAGGATTGGAAAGCATTTTGGCCGATTCGTTCCACTCCTTCTGAAATAACGGCTGAACTAAGATTACGACAGCTATGGAAAGCACTGTCGCCAATAGTTTTTACACTTGCAGGAATGGTTACGGAAATGATCGAGGAGCCATTAAAAGCGTTGCTGTGAATTTCTGTTACACTAGATGCAATCACTGCACTAAGAACTCCGCTGCTCATAAAAGCGCAGGAACCGATAGTGGTAATCCCATCTTCGATCACAACCTTTCGGATTCGGCTGCGGTGGTCTTTCCATGGCTGTTCGTCAGCACTGCTGTAATCTGGTATTGCTCCGCTGCCGGAAATGGTCAGTGTACCTGCCTTTGTAAGTTTCCATTGAAGTCCTGTTACTCCATCAAAAGTCCCTTCTGCCAGTAGTTGGTCAGCAGTAGGATCGTCCGGCGAAATATAGTTTTCCGGGTAACGGGTAATATAATGGCTGGTGCTGTCCATTACCTCAGCCTTAGATATTGCACGTCCCCAGTGAACCTTGCCTTTGTGGTCTCCAGTGCTGAGATTTCCTTCGGCGACAATTACGCCGTTCTCAGCCGTCTCAAGTACAATTACAGTATGTGTGTCATTATTTACCCGCAGGATATCGCCAGGCTTGATATCTTCGTACGCAAATGAGCCTTTTGCAAATATTCTGTTTTGCATACTGCCAAATGCTTCATCACTTAGTATAAAAGCAAAAGCTACACAGCCCACTGCACGGATATTTGCCCCAGTAATAGGTCCGCCCTTCCACTGGTATTCACTCCCGCTGGAATATGGCGTATCATTCGTCCAAGAAGCTCCCTCTGCGTACTGAGCCTGCTCCTTTAGTGCGATCATTTTTTGGTATACCTGCGTCGGAGTAAGATCCGTGTCTCCACCGGTTCCTTGTTCAGGCGTAGAATTTCCCGTAAGAACATCTCCCTGACCGGGAGCGGCATCACCTGAAAGAGTATCTCCCTGACCGGGAGCGGCATCACCTGAAAGAGTATCTCCCTGACCGGGAACAGCATTACCTGAGAGAGTATCTCCCTGTTCAGGAGCAGCATCACCTGAAAGAACATCTCCTGAACCAGTTGTTGAGCCTTCTGCCCGAATATCATTCTCATTCTGCAATGCATATACGGCTGAATGAGAAGAAATACATAAACACATCGCTAAAGCAGCTGAAAAAACTCGTTTTTTCATTTTACATCCCCCTTATTTGTTTTTGAAAATTATGGATGAATGATACTCCTTCTTCATAATATATTGGTATTCTTCAGGAGTGTCAATATGCTTTGTAAAGTTTTCTGTTTTTCTAATAGCACATGTCAAAAATCTGAGGTGATCGCCCGGTATACCTTTGGTTGTTGACAAATTTTCTATTAGACATTTATGCCCGTCTTTGGGATTTAACACCATGTTTTTTTGAAAATCTTATATAGTCCAA
>CANDMV010000253.1 GCA_947385875.1 uncultured Eubacterium sp.
GAAAACGTACCCCTTCCTGACTGTTCGCTATTGAGTTTCCGAGACCGCTCTGGAATTATGAAGTTTCATTACTTCCCTTTCCTAGTATGATTTATGCACATTCCACATGAATTTCTTTAAAAATCCCTGATTTTCTTTTGTTTTTTATGACTTATGCACAATTATTTTTGACGGAACCAGAGACTTTTTCTCTTATTTTATCTTTTGCAATGCCTGCCAGCTTCCTGTATGATACATCTTCTGCTAATATCTCACTGCCATCCATATTTATATCATTCATTTTCAATGATAAATGATTATATTTATCCATGCCTGCATCCAGAACCCCCAGTTCCTGTAATATCCTGACCGCTTCATTAAAATTTCTTGCATCAATATCCGCCATTTTACATAATGCAGACTTTGTAATACGGTTGTTTTTATTACATAAAACTGTAATCGTATCTGAATCGCATTTACGGCATATATAGAGCAATACCAGAAGAAGCCTCCGGCAGTCTGTGCACCGTTCCTGTTTTGCCGGAACTTTCTTTTTTATCCATCTTATATCTTCTTTATAAAGAGTCACTTTTCTGTCTGCATTCTTATCATTTTCAAATTCCCAGATCTGAAAATTCTTTTCCCTGTACTCCTTCAGATTCTCAAGGCTTTTTTTCGCTTTCTCTCCCCGTTTCCGTATCTTCTCCAGATCTGTGCCGCCGTCATGCGAAACACTGCACCCTGCGCGTTCCACAAGTTCATCTCCAAAACATCCCCACAATATAGACTTGTCACTGTGTTTTTTCATGAATTTCTTATCTGAATAAAATATCACAAGAAGCATGCCCAGCAGCTCCTGCCTGTCAGGCACAATGTCAAGAAATTCTGATTCTGCAAGTTCATATAAAGCATCATAATTCCTATTATTTTCTTCTGCCGCTTCTTCTGAATCGTCTGTATCCTTATATCTGTCATTATTAATCTCGTAAAGCCATTCCTGCATCTCTTCCAGCTTATCCCTGATTTTTTTATACCTGCGGCTTGTTATGTCAGGAATATACGGAAGCAGGTTTTCCCAGTGGAATTCGTCTTCAATATGGATGTCTATGTCAATATTTCCAATACATTTTTCCATGTAATGGCATATACGGTTCATGGTACAGCCTGTATCGTCAAATAACTCTGTATCCATATCAGATTCTACAACAGCCCCGATTTTCTTTAGTTCTTTTTCCCAGCTCCTCTTCTTCCTCCCTGAACGGAGATATTTCATAAAATATGGCTTGCGGTGCTTTTTCAAAAGTTTTATTATTTCTTTTGGTATGCCTGCCTCCTCGCCGTGTTTTGCATAATCTATCGTAATAGAACCAACAACACTCATAATTTTTATGTAATCCCGGACTGTCCGGCACTGATCCAGCGACCACAATATGGAAATCGGATTTATCACATTGCCTATGTTATTTTTATATCCTTTATAATCACAATCCAGTATCGTATCAATATCACTCACTTTAATCATTTCTTTCTTCTTTTTGACATCATATGGATACTCAATTTTTTCATGATATATTGTATTGGGAAAACCACGTATGGCTGCTTCACAGATAACAGGAGCATTTACTGTAAGGACATGATCCCCGTCATAATCTGCACTATTAGCTTTCAATGCAATTGTGTTGCCAAATACCCCGACAATGATCCCTGTCTTCTGATATGCAAACCATTTCTCCATTGCACCGCTTGTAACAGCCTGTACAGGGGAATGTTCCATTGCAATATGCGGTGAACGGATGATATCAATCCATGGCGTGCCCTCCAGATGATGGTTCCAGTAATTAGAATAAATCTCATTATATTTCAAAAGCCCTGTAACCTCCAGGCCGAATATATGCTGCATCAGCGCAAACAAATCCGGCGTAAGCGTCTGGTAATTTCCCTTTACTGTAATTTTGCCAGTATAAGCACGCTCTTTTGTGGAATTCAAATCCTGCCTGATTTTTTTCTTAATGAAATCGTCATGAAACAGTGAGTGGTTATAATACATTGCGTGATAATAAGACGGAAATTCTGACCATTCTATGTCACTGTCCTTATCATCCCTGCCGCAGATGCCCCTGAATTTCAAAAAACCTTCCACACTGGAACATGCATCCGTATAACTTTTTACTGTCGCGGCACATAATTTCTTAATCTCGTTTTCATTCAAATCTAACGTCTGAAGCGGCTGGTATGCTATCACAGCTGTATCTTTCAGCTCTGCATAAGAAACATCATATTCCGATATATTGAATGTCCGTTTATATCCATGTACTTCCCTGTCAAATTCACTGCGCCAGTCCTGTACTGATTTATACAGGTCATGGAATTTAAACTGGCTCTTTGTAAGGATGCAGTCAATTTTATCATTAAACAAATCCCATTCTTTGCCGCTGATGTCTCTGATCTTTCTGACATGGTATTCTTCTGCAAACTCCTCTACGGGCATGACATAGAGCTTCCCTTTCAGGCATGGAATGCACCGGAACTGGAAGGATGCCGGGATATAATCTAAATTCAGCTCCCTGCTCCATTCTTCAGCTTTCTTGACTGTAACAATGCCTGCACCGTCAAAAAGATTTGTTGGTATTCTTTTTACTTTATCATGAAGAACACTGAACTTACGGTGTATATTCCCCTTTTCATCCCTTGTGTCAATTTCCCTGACGACATCGACTTTTGCTTTCATCCGTATTTCTTTATCATCAACAACAACGATATTTGGCATGGATACTGGAATGCTGTCTGTGGCAGCAAGCCCTATGTAAGAATTCCATTTTGACATGAATTTATATTCTGTGTCTGGACTGATTCCGCACAGCAAAATATCCATGGCCTTATCCCATACATTTTCTGCTACAAGCATTGCCTTCTGCGTCCTGCTGTGGCTGGATGATACAATGATCCGTTTATATATTCTGCCATTATATGTAACAATGCATTCAGTGTTTTTCATCTGATTTTTATACTTTGTATATGACCGCCCTACTTTTAATGACAGAAGATTTTCAACATAATCCCTGTTTATTCTGCTCCTTTTTGTCTTTCTTTTTGACACTTCGTTATCTTTTGAAAGATGGCGGATGATACGGATCAGCTCCGATTCAGCCGTAAGAATCATATGCTTTCTTTTATCATGGCTGATTCTGCGGTTTACTGCCTTATCGAATTTCTTCTTATCCTCTCCGCTTAATTCATTCCTGTTTATAATATTTCCATTTTGATCAATCATATCTGGAATAAATTCATATGTATTATCTTTATCCATTTCTGTCATCTTTAGACGATTGATATATACAAGCGGTGCTTTCTTAGGCTTTTTAATATTATTTTGTTTACTATTTTTATTCAATAACAATCCCTCCACTTTTTAAATCCACTTAATTATCATTTAATGGATTTCCATATGCTTATGTCAAATGTATCGACTTGTACAATTTCTATAAACCGCAACACATAATACAATAATTCTTTTATTAATAACGTATACCCTTTCATATCGAGCTTCGGCAACCATACGTTCGATTGTCACGAGTATAAAAATACCAGCCACCATTTTATTTTTGATGGCTGATAAATATTTATTGATTATTTTCAATACTATTCAAACTATTCTCAACATTCTTATAATATTTAATAATTGTATCAATCCATTTGCGAAAAGTTCTTATTGCAAGAATGCTATCACTATGTGAATAAACTGTAAAAAAATCAGTAGTTATCTGCACTAAAGAAATTGCCGAATGAACTGCTGATATTGCCATACCTGAATCTGTCCTGCCAACTGGCAAACTGTAAAAAGTATCACCGCCCAATCTATACATTGTGCCTTGAGATGATGCATGTACTAATTGATTAACGAACTTATACTCCCTCTTCCATTCTTTTGTCGCTCGTTTACTTCTTGATTGAATAGCATCAAATGTTACATTCCAATCAGAGGGATAATTTTTAAAAGATTTTGCAATTCTAGCCCACTCAAATCTATCTGTAGAATCCGCTGATTTGATAAAAGCATTCGCTATTTTATTCCCATTTCTTTTTATAAAAAAAGAAATAATACTTAATTCATATAATGACCGCCACCTTGCATAGTAAGCGCCTAATCTGCCCACGGATTGCGCCCCTCACAAATCCATGCCATAATC
>CANDMV010000254.1 GCA_947385875.1 uncultured Eubacterium sp.
TATCGTGTTGAAACCCTTGATAACACTGCATTTGAAATCCCATAGTAAATATATTGGTTGTACTGATTGGATTGGTATTGATCTTCAAAGACAGCCTGAGAAAATTAGTAAAAGACATCTTTGATACAATTACCAAAAACGCTACTGAAGTATCTAATACAGATTAAGTTCAATGAAAACCAAACAGACAGGAAGTATTACTGTATTTATGAGCCTGATGCTAATGGTAACAGCGTCACTGTTTTTTACCCTATTAGAAGGTTCCCGATCTATGATGTTAGGCATGATGGCTATGTTAAACAGCCAAAGCGTTACAGAATCTACGCTGGCAGAATATAATATACCTGCTTATCAAAATTACCATCTATTTATGATGGATAGCGGTTTTGGCACCGGCGAATTGCAGCTGTCAAAAATCAATGCTGATATGCAGCGGCTCGGCCAGGAGAACCTGAATCCAACTGTTATAGGTCTCGGAAGATATAACAATTTTCTACAGATGGATGTAACAGACAGCAGTATTGTCCAGTACGAACTGGCTACTGATCAAAATGCAGGACCCTTATTAAGACAGATTTCTGAATTATCCAAAGGAGAAGTCGCAGCTGATTTAATAGAACAGGCTTACAAAAAAGCAACCGGCATTCAAGAATCTTGTAAAGATGGCAAGCAAACAGATAAATATCTGGATGACGCATTAGATACCATAGAACAATCAAAAGAAACTGCGGACAAAGCATCATTACACTATTCAAGTAACATGCCTTTATTAACAAATCTAACTGTTTCACCACAGAATACACTAAAATACAGTAATATAAGACAAATAAAAACATATAACATAATTCTTCTAGATACACCAACAGATCCAGAATCCCCAAGTGAAATATCAAATCCAAATCCTATGGAAGATATTAAAAATGCCAAGAATTCACCTTTATTGTCTCAGATTTTATCTGATGAAGCTTCGATTTCTGCTAAACAGCTGTCAAAAGAAGATACGATCGGCACACGTGCTATGAATATCGGTAATTATGAGAATCCAAATACATCAAATGTAGTGGATAAACTCTTAACCATCCAATATCTAAAAAAATATACTTCTAATTATCAGAATCAGCTTCATATGCCTCACTCGCTTGAATATGAACAAGAATATATCTTATTTGGAAAATCATCCGATGAAGATAATCTAAAAAAAATGGCAGGTAAATTATTACTGCTTAGAGAAGGCATTAATTTTGCTTATCTGCTGACAGATCATGCAAAGCGTGAGGAAGCACTTTCTATGGCAACTACGATCGCATCCATAGCGGCAATTCCAGCTGCAGTCGCGGCGATTCAAATGGGACTCCTTGCATCCTGGGCTTATGCTGAAAGCATTGCAGAGCTTCGTACTTTATTTTCCGGCGGTAATATAGCTGCAATAAAATCATCAGAAAACTGGAATGTAAATTTAGCAGAAGCTGTCTCCGTGGTCTTTAATACTTCGATTAGATCAAAAAAAGTAAGCGGTGGTATGAATTACGAGGATTATCTACAAGCCTTTTTAACTCTAGAAAGTATGGACAATATTGGTATGCGGTTTGCTAATCTGCTTGAAAAAAATCTACGCTTATATCCCGGATGTGAACAGATTAAATTAGACTGTATGATTACAGCAATGGTAACTGAAACCATATATCAGGCTCAGCAGGTATTCCTTACATTTGTATCTATTGAACGGTTATCAAAAAAAGGGTATCGCTATAAAAACAAATATAATTTCTCTTATAGTTCAGTTGAAGGCTAAAAACATGTTTTATCCAATTCAAGATAAGTAAGCTGTGTTTTACCTATAATTTGAACATAATAAGGCGGACCAACGAGTTCCACTATATCTGAAATATGTTTTTCATGGATTAACATACCAATAATAGAAAGCACGATTCGCGAACTTTCTATTATTATGAATTAAATCTGCTAAGGCAGGCCTGTGAACTCCAATATATATAAAAACTGTTTTTGATCATAGTTCACTTAGCATCTACGGCTGCCTAAATGTGTCTGAATAATACTTTCCGCTAGATGTACCCACAGGACATCCGCAAATATGTGAATGCACTCACGGTAATGATTATTCAGACACTCTCAAAGTACTACAGCAGACTTCTCTATATTTATTACGTGTCAGCCCCATTAAAGCGGAATCCATCTCATTGCTGAGATTTTTAAACATTCTGCAATTCTATATTCACTATTACTGCAATACTTTAAACTTACTGAAAGGCAGGTGTATCGGGATGTCCCTCATTTTTGCACATAATGATAACAGTCTTATCACAAATCAAGCAAGTTCTTTCTCTATCAGGCAAAAAAAAGTCTGTCGTTATTTGGGTTCCCAAATGCATATCAGAGGGACATCCCGATCTGCCTGTCCAAAAGCTGTTTTAACCATTGAAGCAGCTATCGTTCTGCCGTTTTTTGTTTGTTTCATGGTATTTGTACTATACTTTTTTAGAATTCTCCAAGTACAGTCTGGTGTGGCACAAGCACTGCAGTATGCCGGCAGAAAAACTGCTGCGGAATATAACATCAATAAAGAATCTGATCCGTCAGATGATAAAAACCCAGAATCAAATGACATCGCTGAATCAGATCTAAGCGGCATGTTAAAAGCCAGATTATATTTTCACCAACAATTAAAGAAGCAGGACTGTCCAACTCAGTTTATTCAAAGAGGTACTTCTGGAATCAGTCTGCTTCAGTCAAATTTTTCTGAAGAATACGTAGAATTAAAAGCCGTATATAAAATGAAATTTCCAATACGCCTTTTGGGCAATATACAATATCGCATTGTACAAGAATCAAAATGCCGGAAATGGATTGGCTGTCAACCAGGCCAAACTACGCAAGAAAATGATGATACTTGGCTCTATTATACTGAATATGGTACAGTATATCACGCCAGCAGAACATGTACACATCTAGACCTGTCTATTCGCGCTGTCACATATTCACAAGCTGAAGCAAAAAGAAACAATAGCGGCGGAAAATATCACGAATGTGAAAAATGCAGTGCCAATAGATCTCAAAATGGCATGGTATACATTACAAGCTACGGAAATCGTTATCATTACACTCTTGCATGCAGTGGACTAAAAAGGAGTATTTACATGAAACGAAGGTCAGAGGCAACTGATAAACGAATGTGCAGTAAATGCGGAAGTAGTTAATGTAATCTTTATTATGATTCATACTTATGCGATGAAACTTTTAGAAAAGGAGATAAAATGATAGAACAAATATCAGTAATAATAATGTTTGGAATTTGCAGCATTGAAGATTTCAAACATAAAAAAATACATATCATATGGCCTCTTTGTTTTTCGATCCTCGGAATGATCTGCTGCTTACATTTTCGTCATCAATCTATGATTGAAGCTCTAATCGCGACATTCCCTGGATTTGCTGTCTTAGGATTGTCATTTGTTACAAACGGCGGAATCGGCAAAGGAGACAGTCTATTACTGATGACAGCAGGAATTTTTGTCGGTGCAGCTGAAATAATCCAGATATTGATTTATGCTGTTTTTATATCTTCTATATATGCATTATTCTTATATGTTGTAAAAAGAAAAAACAAGAAATATGAAATAGCATTTGTTCCATTTTTATTCGCAGCATCAGTAATAAACTATTTATATGAAATACTATCATCCACAATTTAGACACCACAAAAAACTTAATATAGAAAGCAGGAAAATGAGAAGATTTGTCAAAACAGCCAGATTAAAAGCAAGCTTTACGATTGAAGCTGCTATCATCGTATCATTAATCATATTCACTATAGTCGCCGGATTTAACATAGGGTTTGATCTATTCAACCAATCAAAAACAAATATTGAAATACATGAGGAAATAAAAGAATTGAATCCAGTAAAAATAGTGAGACGAAATCATTAATACCATACAAAAATCATGAGATAAAGTTTGATAAACTGACTCAAAATATAAAATAGTGAGACGGAATCGTCAACATGCCAAATTAGGAGCTTCCTGTATAATTCAAATATAGGGAATTCCAAGAAGGGTGGTTGA
>CANDMV010000255.1 GCA_947385875.1 uncultured Eubacterium sp.
TGAAGGAGGTTACTCATTGTCTCTCCAACGTAACTAAGCATAATTGTCCTCCTAATAATTAGTTCATTGTTGCTAATAATGCACCTGATTCTACCGTATCACCAACAGCTACATCAATACTTGCTACTGTTCCGTCCTGCGGAGCTACTACCGGGGTCTCCATCTTCATAATCTCAAGCACAAGGATTGGATCCCCTTTCTTTACCTGACTGCCGACAGAAGATTCGATTTTGAATACTTTACCTGCTGCACCTGCTTCAATCTTAATGCTGCCTGCACCCCCAGCCGGCTTTGGAGCTGCTGCAGGCGCTGCTGCGCGAGGTGCCGGAGCCACTGCGCGAGGCGCTGCTGAAGGTGCAGCATTGGAAGAGCCCGTTTCTTCTACGGTAACATCATAAACATTTCCATTTACGGTGATTGTATAGCTTTTCATTTTATTTCCTCCTGTTATTTGAGATTCTCTCATTTTATTTTATCTCATCTTAATCTTATGCCCAATCAGCTTTATCACTTGACTGAGCTTATTTAACACAATTCACGCAGACAAACATATCATGTCTGTTATCTTCTTCTCTTAATCGAACGGACGACAAACCCATCCGCCGAAGCACTGCCTTCTGCCGCTGCAATCGCTGCCGCGATTACCGCAATCAGCTCTGTATCATCTGCCACCGGTTCTTCCGGCTGAATTACCGGAGCAGGCACAACCGGAGCTGCTGCCGTCTCAGCTGGCGGCGCATTTTTGGCTTTGGCCTTTTCTTGCAGATACGGAAAGATTTTAAATGCATAGATAACCAGACAGATCAAAATCAAAATTCCAAATACTGTTCCCAGTCCCATCAGCGTATTCATAGCTGCTTTCTGCATCTTTTCGCCAAGCGAATAATTCTCATCCAGCGTAACATCTGAGATCTGCATGTCCAGATAGTTATATACACAAGTCAGCGTAAGATTACGCTTGGTAAAATTCATAATCAGAGTCGTCGTCAGAGTCTTTCCTGATTTATCAATCGAGAACTCGCCAAGATCGATGTAATCACCGAGATCCGACTTCATTTCCTGCCATTTTCTAAGGAGACCCGGGAGCATCGTCTCTCCCATCTGCTCATAATATGCCAGACTGCTTTCGATGTCTTCATCAGATATTTCAGGCAGGCTTGATGCGAGATTTGTGCTCGTAGTCTTCAGCTCGTCATAAGTGACGCCGTTATAATCCACTTTCGTCGGATCTTCCCCACATGCAGCCAGACTGAGCATAAGCATACACAGACAGACGATCAGAAATAATTTTTTCTTCATATGATATACGTCACCTTTCTACTTTGTTCCATGTTTCTTATTCGGCTGTTCTACGCGTTTTGTATACAGCATCTCAACAGCCGCAATCAAATACTTCCTCGTACTTTTATAATCTATGATCCGGTCAATATATCCGCGGGCCGCAGCTGTCTTCACACTGCCCTGCAGAGCTTCATACTCTGCTGCCTTTTCTTCGATTACTGAAGCAGATTCATCTGCATACATAATCTTTGCTGCCAGCTTCGCATCCATTGTCCCTGTCTTTGCATCCGGCCACGCATACACGATGTCAGCTCCGAGAGATTTGGAATTCATGACTACATAAGCGCTTCCGTATGCCTTGTCCATAATCAGATTGATCTTTGGAACATTTGCACTTGCAAATGCATAGGTAAGACGGCCAAGTGCTTTTGCCAGATTTTTCTCTGAACACATCGTAGCCCGGAAACCTGCTGCATTTGTGAAAGATATGACAGGAATATCAAATGCATCACAGAATGTGATGAATTCTGCCGCTTTATTACACCCTCTTGCTGATAATGCAGCATCGAATTCTTCAGCCTTGTTTCCTTCTGCATCATACATTTCCGTACAGTTGGCTATCGCACCTACAGTCATGCCGCCCAGTTTGATAAATCCTGCGGTCATTTCTTTTGCATAGTCCGCTTTTACTTCTACAAAAATATGTCCATCTGATATTTCGCTTAAAATATACCTTGGATCGCCTTTCATCGTATCCAGGCTCTCGCAGGCACGGTTTAAGTCGTCTTCGCAATCTACGACACAGCCGCCTTCCGCGTTATTAGCCGGCAGAATGCATACCAGCTGGCGGATCTGGGCTAAAATCTCATCTTCTGAGCCGATTCCATCGACCGTACCAGTCTGCTCACTCTGGAAGGAAGCGGATGCAGAATTGCACTTATCCATACGATTACCATCAATCGCATTCGGAGAATTAATGAACATTTTTGCCTTGTCAGCTTCTAAATATGCAAAATCACTAAGAGCCGGAACAATCGCAAGTCCTCCGCCGCATGTGCCGAATACTGCGCTGATCTGCGGAATCATGCCGGAAGCCATAGCCTGTTTTGCATAAATCGTTCCGAATGCTTCCAATGCATCTATAGATTCCTGAAGACGGACTCCCGCACAGTCGATCAGGCCGATGACAGGCGCTCCCATCTTTACCGCCATGTCATACATGGCAGTGATTTTCTTTGCGTGCATCTCACCGATTGTACCGCCTAGTACAGATGCATCCTGACTGTAAATAAATACCAGATTCCCATCAATGAGTCCATGTCCAGTGATGACACCATCGGAAGGAGTATCTGTCCCGGCCAAATTGAAATCAGTACTCCTTGCTGTGACAAGCGCGCCAATTTCCATAAAGCTGTTCTCATCGACTAACTTTGCGATACGCTGTATTGCAGAGTTATCATTACTATTACTCATTCTTTAGCCCTCCATCTATTTTGAAACTTTTCAAAAATTTCGTCAGAATAATAGTAACGCTTTTCGTATGATTATTCAATAGAATTTTGTTAATTTTTTCTACATTTAATTTAGATTTATTATTGAATGGCCGAACGCCGGGAGAGGGGAGCTGGCCGGGCTTCCTTTGACTTTTGCAGAATATTAAGAAGCACTAAGCATTCTGCGGTTTACACTATGGTGACGGACGGGCGCGGCACCTAGTCCGCACTGACTGAATGTCAGCAGCTAAAGGTGCCGCTTCGGCTTCGCCGCCTGTTTTATGAGCAGAATACTAAGTGCTTCTAAATATTCTTCCAACGTCAAAGGAAGCCCGGCCAGTTTCCCTCTCCCGGCTGATTTTGGTAAGCCGTACATATGTTTTGAGAGAAAAAACATGTCTTTTGAATGATTATGTATGTCTGGCATTAGAGCTAGTGGCGGGTATTTTGTTTAAAAATATGGGTAGAAGTATCTGGAAAGGACTAGCTGGAAATACCACCAGAGGGTGCGTTGTTCGAGGTTGCGTGGTGATAATACCGGCATTTTTGCTGCTAACTCACCGTTGACATAGTAATTCAGGGAACCGATTTGTTCGCCTTTTTTTAGCGGAGCTGTCAGAAGCTTTGGCAGTTCGGGCTGGATTTTTACTTCATCGTTTTCAGATAAAAGCATTGTGCAGGCTTTCTGTTCTATGACGGGATTGATCTGGAGCTTGGTCTTTAGCAGGCGGTCTTTTCCGGCTGCGTTTTCTACTGGGATTGGGTTTAGTTTGTAATCGTAATCGGCAATGTCTGTCTGCTTGAAATGGTCTATGCCGTACTGGAATAGTTTTCTGGCATCTTTCCATTTGTAGGTCTTGTTGTTGGGCCATCCACATGCTAAAAGCGCGATGACGAATGTACGTCCGTTACTTTCCAATGCTCCTACATAACAGTATCCGGCACTGCCTGTAAAGCCCGTCTTTCCGGTCAGCGCGCCGTCCATCATATGTAAAAACGCGTTGTGGTTGACGCATGAAAAGCTGCGCGAGCCTGGTGTCATCGTTCCGTCCTTGCCCTTCACCAGATTCTGAAAGCTATGATTGGAAGTGCGGGTAATTTCTAAAAATTCATCTTTTTTTGGAGACTGTTTGATACAATAGCTTAGTATTCTGGCCAGATCTGAGGCTGTGGTTGAATGTACTTTTGTGACGCTTTTTCCATCTGCGTCTGTGATTGTCTCTGAGGCATCCAGCCCATTCGGCGTAATAAATACGGTAT
>CANDMV010000256.1 GCA_947385875.1 uncultured Eubacterium sp.
TGTCTTGTGCGTTATTTTATTTTTCAAAAAGTTGTAAAGTGGTGTAATATAATTATAAGAGTAAAAATGATTAATAGGTGATGATACTCTATTAAGTCATTAAACGAAACGGAGGGGAAGACCGTTGATAATGATAATGATGATAATAATGATAATGAAAATGAAAATGCATATATACTATTTATCACCGTGATTTATTCTTCAGAGGAGGGGAGCGTATGGGTATTTTTAAAAAAGTAATATCTGTTATGGCGGCTGCTGCAATTACAGTAAGCATGGCAGCAGATGTAAATGCTGATGCAAATTCAAGCAGGTCTGATGAGGTGGGTGTTTCATACGAAGAATTGCAAATCCTTTTTCCATATTTAAACCTTGACGAAACATGGAAAGCCAGGGTGAATAATGTAGATGATAATAAAAATGCTTCTTCGCATGATATAATAAATACATATCAAGCAGAGTACGATAATGGCAAATGTTGGGTGAATATTTTTGGAAATGGTTCTTATGAAGTGTATGGATATGAGAAAAATATAGATGAAATAATGCCATTGGATATCGGATATAACAAAAATGGAACAACGTATACTTCTTATTATAAAAGTGGAATAAGTGGATTCTCATATGATTATTCTGTATCGAACGCTTCATCAACTTCAGTACTATTACTTCATTGAAGGCGCCTAAATCGATTGGAATACAGCTTCAGGGTACTTATTATGTTGGAGCTGGTTATGGATATACGAGACAGGCACAAACTTCCTCGTCAGCGCCTGCAGGAGTAGTCACTGTCACTGTATCAGCTTCTTAATAATATAAATCATAAGGCACTATGCGGCGAAGAAAGTACGCATGGTTGGCCTTGTTAGCAGAAAGGAGGTCTCTATGGAAACATATATTATTTTTATTGTTGGCATTATTTGTACTGTATTTGGCATTGTCCGAACAGTATGGGAGAGAAAGTTAATCATCTCCAGAAAAGTAGTGACTGGTACAAATGGCTTTTCTGCTACCGTGATAGGCGGACTTGCAGGAGCGGCAGGGTTATGGCAGGTGACAGAGAGTTATTTGTATGCGGGAATGTATCTCCTTTTAACAGCAGCTGTGTATATCATGGTCTGTATCTTTGTCAAAAAGAAAGAATATCCGGCTGAAGAACGATTTACCAAAGAGTGGTAAAGCATAAAACGAGCCGCCCGGCATCCTGATTGAAATCAGGATGCCGGGCGGCTCGCTGCAAAACAGCATGTCGGCAGATGACGAATGTATAAAGGACTGGTTTATTCAGGATTATAAATAATACGTCGGGGTATACGGTGGAGGTCGGCCGGGGCATCAATCCGCTGCCGATGAGTCTGTTTGAACACATTTATGCGGATAATATCGGCATATTGACGGGCGGTATGACGCAGTTAGTGTAGATTTCAAGTAAATCTACGTGAGTAATTTAAGCAGCGCCATCTTTCTGAACAGGCCTTTCGCATATCGACGAACGCTCCATTCTGTGTTATGATAGGAAATAGGTTTATCATGGACAGCAGAAAGGGGCATCTTTGATGGGAGAAATATTTGAAAATAAATCACATAAACAAATATGCGCAGCTTTCGTGGCTCACGTAGATGCCGGAAAGACGACGTTGTCAGAAGGTATGCTGTATACAAGCGGAAATATCCGCAGGCTTGGACGTGTGGATAATCAGGATGCCTTTTTGGATACATACGAATTGGAGCGTGCGAGGGGAATCACGATTTTTTCCAAGCAGGCTGTGATGCATTGGAAAGACCTGGATATAACACTGCTTGATACGCCGGGGCATGTAGACTTTTCTGCGGAAATGGAGCGCACTCTTCAGGTGCTCGATTACGCGATTCTGCTGATTAACGGGGCAGACGGCGTGCAGGGGCATACGCAGACGCTGTGGAGGCTGCTGGAGAGGTATCAGATTCCGGTATTTTTGTTTGTCAATAAAATGGATCAGATCAGTGCAGATAAGCCTGCCCTTCTGGCACAGCTGGGAGAGCGTCTGAGTGACAGCTGTGTGGACTTTACGAAGCAGGATGGGGAAGCTTTTTATGATGCGCTTGCTATGTGCAGCGAGACAGCGATGGATCAGTATCTGGAGCAGGGAGAGGTGCAGCTTTCTTGTATACAAGAGATGGTTAAGCAGCGTCAGGTATTTCCGTGTTTTTTTGGATCGGCTTTGAAAATGCAGGGTGTGACGGAGTTCTTGGAAGGATTTGAAAGGTATGTCCAGGTGCCGCGGTATCCGCAGGAGTTTGCCGCGAAGGTATTTAAGATTTCCAGAGATGAGCAGGGAAACCGGCTGACGTATATGAAGATCACTGGCGGTTCGCTAAAGGTACGGACAATTTTGTCAAAAAAAGCTCAAATGATGGGACAGGTTCAGGCATCAGAAAGCGATCATGTGTCAGGGCAGACTCAGGCATCGGGAAGCAATCGTGGGTCAGGACAGGCTCAGAAATCAGATGGTGCAGTGATGTGGGAAGAGAAAGTCACTCAGATACGCATTTATTCTGGTGCGAAGTATGAAACGGTGAACGAAGCATCAGCCGGAACGGTCTGTGCCGTTACGGGTCTGACACAGACAAAGCCGGGCGACGGGCTTGGATTGGAGCCTGATTCTGGTATGCCGGTCTTAGAACCCGTATTGACTTATCAGATCATTCTGCCGGAGGGGATGGATGCAGCTGCTATGCTGCCGAAGCTTAAGCAGCTGGAAGAGGAAGAGCCGCAGCTTCATGTCGGATGGAATGAGCAGCTTCAGGAGATTCAGGCTCAGCTCATGGGCGAGGTACAGCTGGAGGTGCTGACAAGCATGATTCAAGAGCGGTTTGGAGTCTTAGTCGAGTTTGGAGCAGGTAATATCGTTTATAAGGAGACGATTGCAGACAGGGTAGAAGGAGTCGGGCATTTTGAGCCGCTGCGCCATTACGCGGAAGTACATCTGCTGCTGGAACCCGGAGAAGAAGGCAGCGGTATGCAGTTTGCAGCAGCATGCAGCGAAGATCTTTTAGACCGCAACTGGCAGCGGCTGATTTTGACGCATTTAAAGGAACGGGAGCATCAGGGCGTTCTTACGGGGTCGGCACTGACGGATATGAGAATCACACTGGTGACAGGGCGGGCGCATTTGAAGCATACGGAGGGCGGCGATTTTCGTCAGGCGACTTACCGTGCGGTACGGCAGGGGCTGATGCAGGCACAGTCGGTACTGCTGGAGCCATATTATGATTTTTATCTGGAGCTGCCGGAGGCGATGGTCGGCAGGGCGATGACCGATCTGGAAAATATGCACGCCCGTCTGGGACTGCCTGCGATCGAAAGCGGCATGTCTGTGCTTACCGGAAGCGCACCCGTGGTGACGATACGCGGCTATCAAAAAGATGTAACTGAATACACGAAGGGGCTGGGGAGACTTTCGTGTACCTTTCGCGGCTATGCGCCGTGTCATAATACGCAGGAGGTGCTTGAGAGGACTGCATATGATCCGCAAAGTGATCTGGCAAATCCTTCTGCCTCGGTCTTCTGCGCGCATGGGGCAGGGTTTCTTGTAGAATGGTATGATGTAAAAGATTATATGCATGTAGAGAGTGCATTTGTGATTCCAAAATCAGAAGAAACGCAGCTGCTGGAAGAAGCGGAAAGGCTAAAAAAGCGCGCGGGCGTATGTATGGAAAGCATAGGCACGGAGGAAGTGGACAAGATTATTGCCAGTACGTATCAGGCAAATAAGCGTGATAAGTCTGTGCCGAGGAAAAACGGGGTACGCCGGAAAACACGAAGCTATGGAAGCAGTCAGGAGACATCGGAGCAGATCAATGAACAGCAGAATGTACAAAGGATTGGACAGACAGACAGACAGCTGAACAATCAGATAGACGGACAGATCACTGACAGGGGCAATAAGCAGAGTAACAGATCGTCATATGACAGGGCAGCAGAGCGGGAGATCGGAAGAGCACACGTCTGAACTCCAGTCACTAATACAGATCT
>CANDMV010000257.1 GCA_947385875.1 uncultured Eubacterium sp.
TTTATTTTCGTAGCAAGGTGCATACGCATTTATTCAAGTGCGAAGTTTGAGTAATTTAATAAAAAATGTAACGAATGATGCATAAAACGGATATATACTTAAAATCAGCAAACAAATCATCAAAGAAAGGAGGTACACATGGAAGAACTATACAGCCAGAATGCAAAGATTGTCTACCATTTTTTATACAAAAACTGTCATGACCATGAACTTGCTGAAGAACTTACCCAGGAAACCTTCCTGCAGGCTTATGAATCCATAGAAAGATATGACGGCAGCTGCAAAATCTCTGTCTGGCTGTGCCAGATTGCAAAGCATCTGCTATACCGCTGCTGGCAAAAGCAGAAGCATGAGATCCCAAAGGAACTAGAAATGCTGAATTCTGCTCCTCAAAAACAGTTATCAGAAACCTGTGACACGACATGGCAGCAGACAATCACGCATCTAGAATTGATTGATGTGCTGAAGGACATGCAGAGCCTTCCGCTTCATATACGTGAGGTAATGTATCTGCGCATTACAGGAGCACTTTCTTTTAAAGAAATCGGGGAGATTTTAGGCAGAAGCGAAAACTGGGCACGCATAAACTTCTATCGCGGAAAAGAAAAATTATTGAAAGGAAGGATGAATTATGAGTAAACAATATACTATAAACTGTAATATAACGAAAGATCTGCTTCCGTCCTATTTTGAAGGCCTATGTACACAAGATACAAAAACAGCAGTAGAACAGCATCTTCTAGACTGCGCAAAATGCCGCGACATTGCCAGAATCATGAGTGAAACAGATTTTGTATCTACGAAGACAGACTTCGCAGAAGCAGACTATATAAAAAAAATAAAGCAGCATTTGACAAAAGGACTGTTAGGCGGCATGTTCCTGACCACTGTTATTCTGTTCGGCCTTGCTGAATCAATTACAAATAACTTTTCCCATCCAAATCATTTTTTGCTAGTCCTGCCATTCCTTTTAATTGCTACAAAAATACTGCTGCCCGTATCCGTACAACCAAATAAGATATCAAAAAAGCAAAAAATACTAGTCAGTATCGGAATTCTGGCAGTATGCTATATCATCATTTTATTTGTAGTATATGCCATGAATGCACCAGCCTGGGAAACGAATCATACATGGCCGTTTTTC
Source organism: uncultured Eubacterium sp. (assembly GCA_947385875.1). Classification (GTDB taxonomy): domain Bacteria; phylum Bacillota; class Clostridia; order Lachnospirales; family Lachnospiraceae; genus Eubacterium_J. The sequence continues at coordinate 1,145 of CANDMV010000257.1, forward strand.
ATGGACGCAGCTAAAGCCGGACCATTTTTAAGCCTACAGCTCCATATCACAGCATTATATCTGGCAGCATTGTTCATTTGGGACACATGCAGCTCACTGCGCGGAAAATCTGTCAGCTTTATCTGTATGAGTATTTATCTGACTGGCGGCTGCACGATACTGGCACAAGAAGCTTACCTTCATATGTTATCCGACGTTTCCTGCTGGAAAATATTTGTTTTGCGGACAACAGCATTCTCTCTTTTAGAAGGCTTTCTGATTACCCTGTTCATTTGTCTGTTCAGAAAAAAAACAGTATCGCCATGAAATCTGCCGACTAAACAGATCTTTCGTAACAATTAAGCCCCGTACTTTGCATTCACTGCAAAGTACGTACCCAATGAGCATGATATAAGAATGTGTAAATCATACCAGGATAGAATCCGGCTCTTCGCCAAAGGCGAGCTCCCAATGAGCTGGATTCTAGTTTACTGTACTGGCTGCATCCACCTAGGACCTTCGACAAAATCAAGCTCCCAATGAGCTAGATTCTGTAACACTGGAGCCGAAGGTTTCACTGTTACGATCTTTCATTAAGAATGAAATTAGGACTTGTAGATCAGCCTAAGGTATGGTATTTTATAATAAAACGTATACCATCTTAGGAGGGGAAGTAATGGTAAAAGATAAAGTAAAAAAAGAATTCAGCTTATTATTAGTACTTATGCTTATGGCCGCATTCTTAACAGGATGTTCAGACATTACAAATATTGCCCTAAAGGACGACGGCTCCGGCAGCTACGAAGAAACTGTAACAATTTCAAAAATTCTCTGGGATTCTGCCTCAGAGATCTATGGCGGCGATGAGGGAATCGTTACATTTTTACAGACAAGTATACCTGGCGCTGAAATTACCCTGAAGGATACGAAAGAAAATGGTACAGAATGCAAACAGCTCATAGTTAACTGTAACTTCAAGGATACAAAAGCCTTTCAGCAGACTATGTCATTAACAGGTGTTACTTCTGTAAAATTCAACCAAAAATATTTTTCGAGATCAGCAATATATATGCCGGTTGAAGGTGATAGCCAGATGTCAGCCCTTACAGATCAAATCACTGCATTAATCGGAGATAATACAGAATTACTCAAAGCCCTGACTGCTGAAATGCAGAATATGAATATACAAATGATAATCGAGTTCCCTTATGCTGTCACCGATACAAACGGAAGGGTTCAGGATGACGGCAGGACAGTTATGTGGAATAGCGATATGCTTATAGAAGGCAGTCAGACCCGGCTGTATGCAGCATTTGGCGAACAAAAATCGGCTGAAGCTCCAGTATTTACCGGCGCTTCAAATGGAAAAAACTATAAAAGCGGAGTTACGCTCAATATTGATTCAGAAAATCTGCTGGATAAAGTAGATATAAACGGAGCCAGTGTATCGTCAGATTTCCTGTTTCTGTCAGATGAAGGAACTTATAAAATCACAGCAACTGATAAAGGCGGCAACAGCAGTAAGATTCAGTTTATGATTGATACAACAAAGCCTGCTATCAAGGGTGTTTCCGATAATAAAACGTACACTGGTGAGCGTACAATTAAATTTTCTGACAAAGGCAGCGGAATTAAATCCGCAAAATTAAATAATAAGACTATTAAATCCGGTGCAAGTGTTGCTAAAAAAGGCAGCTACACGCTTGTTGTAACAGATAAAGCCGGAAATAAGAAAACAGTAAAATTTAAAATTAAATAAATAAAAGCATAACTTTATTATTCGGATGCCAAAAATCTTTTTGGCATCCGGATTGTTCTATAGAAAGATTAGGAGTATTCATCATGTTAAATGATATTACAATAGGGCCGATTACAATTCATATGTACGGCCTAATGATCGGAATCGGTTATTTATCAGCTTACCTTGTCTGCTGTCTGCGCGCTAAAAAGAAAGGCTTAAATGAAGATCTGCTCTGGGGAATTTTAATCTGCTCAATTCTAGGTATTTTGATTGGCTCCAGACTGCTGTTTTATCTTGTCAACATTCCTCAGATTAAAGAAGATCCATCTATTTTATGGAACTTTCGAAACGGTTATGTTGTATATGGAGGCATATCTTTCGGTGTATTGTTTGGATATATTTACTGTCGAAAAAAACAGGCCCCCTTTTTAAAATATTTAGACCTAGCTATGCCGGCTGTTGCTATGGCTCAGGGATTCGGCAGAATCGGCTGTTTTTTTGCCGGCTGCTGCTATGGCAGACAGACAGATTCATGGCTCCATATCATTTACACTCACTCAGATTTTGCGCCAAACAATGTACCGCTTATCCCTACACAGCTGATTTCCAGTGCCGGAAACTTTTTAATTGCAGCTTTCTTATTCTGGTATTCTTCAAAAACAAAAAAAGACGGCACAGTCGGAGCAATGTACATGATCTTATACAGTATCGGCAGATTCACAATCGAAATCTTCCGCGATGATCTGCGCGGAGCATGGGGCGGGCTTTCCACTTCACAGCTGATCTCTATAGGAGTTCTGATAGCAGGTATTTTTCTCATAGTTATATTTCATAAAAAATCAGAACAGCCGCTTTTATAGTTATAAAGGCGGCTGTTCGAAATTCTAGTGTACTGTCTGCTTGGCATTTGTACGAATGAAAATTTCAAATATCAAATATAATTAATAATTTTACACAGATATAGTATACAAATATCAATTAGAGAGTACACTAGAGCGTGTTTGAAAAATCAAAACTTTTGTTCATTTTAACCAAATAAGTAT
>CANDMV010000258.1 GCA_947385875.1 uncultured Eubacterium sp.
ATAAATTCTCCATATCATGCCCTGTGGGTACAAAGTGTGAAGCATATCATGCCCTTTGGGTACATCTCACAGAAAGCATTTTTCAAACACGCTCTAGAGTTAGTTAAAATATCATCGTGTCAGTACACTGGTACACCGTAAAATAAATAACTGGTCATCTTGCTTGTTTAAATCTCCGAGAGCACATGGCAAAAAACGAGGTGATCCCCGGTACACCCTCGCTTTTTTGCCGTGCACTCTCGAAGATTTATCCGGTGCAATATAACCAGTTATTTATTTTACGGTATACTACATCTAAATCGCTTCGCGATGGTGCTTTCAAAGTAATAGAAGTTCTTAGAGGATGATCCTCTCTATATACTATATCAGAATATCGATAGATTACAACCCATTTCAGACAATCTGTGTGAACTGTTGCGATGGCTGTTTTACACCCTGATCAGACACTTGCTGTCTGGTCAGAGCCAAAGAATGCGGCTTGCCATGCATCCGCACCTTCGACAAAGGGGAACTTCTCATGGGCCGGATGCCGTTATTTTTCGCAGTTCAGCCGTTTTTTGGCTAGGGGGGGTGAAACAACGTCATATATTTAAGCTTTTGTAATCGTTCAGATAGAGTGTTGCATTTATGAATACCCGGACGCTGGGTGAGGGGAGCCGGCGTTCGCATAGCCAACATGTAACACCTTAATTGTTACTTTCTATGCAGAAATTAAGTTATTGACATTGAGTGTGATAAGTTTATAATACATAGCATTTGAAAAACAACGCCCCTCATCCAGTGTCTGGCTTCCCCAAAATACAACTATTTATATATAATATAGAATTTTTAACATTTTATCTTGACAATACTGTGTGATACACTATATAATAATTTTAACAATAAAGTAAAGGAGCAAATAAATTGGAAAAAGACTTACTAGACAGCTTGCTGTCCGAACTGCGCCGCGGTACGCTGATTCTATGTGTTCTAAGCCAGCTGCATGAATCCTGCTACGGCTATGCACTAGTGCAGGCGATCACACAAAAAGGCATTCCCGTAGATGCAAATACGCTCTATCCGCTGCTGCGTAGATTAGAGAAGCAGAAGCTGCTATGCAGCGAATGGGATACATCAGAATCGAAGCCGAGAAAATACTACAAACGGACAGTATACGGCGACCAGATTTATAAAGAACTAGCAGCACAATGGGAAATAATGTTTGCTGGAATCAGCAATTTGATAGGAGGAAAAGAAAATGAGTGAACAGGAAATGACAGAACGATACTTATATGAAGTGACCAAAAGGGTGCCTCAGGATTCCAAAGACGATATACGCATGGAGCTGAAAGCACTGATCGAAGATATGTGTGCAGAGGAACAGATTTCTGTAGAAGAAGCACTGCGGAAATTAGGCGCTCCTGAAGAGCTGGCAAAACGTTATCAGGGAAATGGCGGTTATGTTATCGGGCCGGATTATTACGATAATTATATATGGGTGATTAAAATTGCGCTGGCAGGTATCGGGATTTCTGCGGCTGTTTCAGCAATTATGAATGGAATCCTTCATGCAGACAGCATCGTACCATTTTTTACTTTATTTTTTCAGGAGCTCATTTCAACAGCAGTCAATGGATTTTGTAGTGTGATCGGTATTATTACCATAATCTTCGCTGTATTAGAGCATCAGAATATAAAGCTGGAGCTGAAGCCTGAAAAGGAATGGTCGGTAAAGGAACTGACAAAAAACACTGCGTTTGCCAGACAATGGTCGCCCAGCCTGCTGCCTCCGGTACCTGATAAGCGTATTGTAATCAGCCGGAGTGATAGTGTGGTATCGCTGATTATGATTAGTCTGTTTTCAGCGCTTTTGTTTTTTGCTCCGCAGCTGTTTGGTGCATTTCGTTATGAAAATGGTAAAATCATTCATATCGCTTGTATCTTCAATTTAGATCAATGGCAGCTGCTTCTGCCGGTGCTTCTGCTCTGGCTTTTTATTGGATTTGTGGATGAAATCATCCGGCTTGTTGCGGGGCATTACTGTAAGCTGGTGATGTACAGCAGCATTATCTGCAGTATTTTGGAAATAGTTATTTCTGCCGTTTTGCTAAAAGTGCTGTCGTTATGGAATCCAGATTTCGCAGACCAGCTGAAAACGGCGGCGGGAATCAGTCAGTACTCCAAAGGAGACTTGTTGTATTACTGGGAAAGCGGAATGCTTAGCAATATCCTTTTAATCTTAATCGTCATAGTATCATTAGCAGAAATGGGAACTGCCATTTATAAGACCTTAAAATATGCGCAGTCAGAAAAGAAATGATAATATTTTTTCGTGTCAGAATGGCAGATAAAGAGTGCATACGAACTGATAAAATATTGTGTCAGAATGGCAGATAAAGAAAGAACGTGTTATAATCAAATCTACAGATCAAAGCCGCTGGAGTTAAAGGAGTTTTATAATAAATGAATGGAGGACATATAATGAACATCAGAAGAGCGCAGGAAATAGATCTTTATGGAATCAACAATTTGCTCATTCAGGTATTAATGGTACACCATAATGGACGTCCTGATTTATTTAAGGGAGACAATAAAAAGAAATATACAGATAAGCAGCTGAAGGAAATTATTCACGATGATTCAAGGCCTGTTTTTGTAGCAGTGAATGACCAGAATTCTGTCATGGGATATGCATTCTGCATTTTTCAGCAGCATATGAATGACAATATTTTAACAGACATTAAGACACTGTATATTGATGATTTGTGCGTGGATGAGGAAATACGGGGGCAGCATATTGGAAAGAGTCTGTATGAAGCTGTATTAATGTATGCCAGAGAGTGTGGATGCTACAATGTGACGCTGAATGTGTGGGCATGTAATGAGGCCGCCATGAAGTTTTATGAAACATGCGGTTTAAAGCCCCAGAAAGTTGGGTTGGAAATGATTTTGTAATTCAAGCCGTTCATGGAGCTTTTCAGCTTTGAGTGAAGCAGATAAGGTCATTAAGGAACTGTACCTAACAGTTTCTAAGCGTTCACGGTATTTTTATCAGGGGACAGCATGGAGCCGAAGCTGACGTGTTCTGTCTGCTGTCCCCTGTGAGAAGCTGCAGGGTTTATTTGTTTTTTTCCGCTTCCTGCATCTTCATAGCGCGTACCTTGAGCGGCAGTCCAAATAATGTGATAAAGCCTTCTGCATCATGATGATCGTACAGATCACCCGTAGTAAAGCTGGCAAGTGATTCACTGTACAGAGAATATGGGGAGGTTGTTCCTGCCTTAATAATATTGCCCTTATAAAGCTTAAATTTTACTTCTCCAGTCACATATTTCTGTGTAGATGTCACAAATGCCTGCACTGCTTCGCGCAGAGGTGTGAACCATTTACCTTCATACACGATCTGGGCCATTTTATTACCCATGTCTTTTTTTGCTTCCATCGTAGCACGGTCTAATACCAGTTCTTCCAGCTGCTGCTGGGCTTCCATCAGGATCGTTCCGCCAGGAGTCTCATACACGCCGCGGCTTTTCATGCCTACGACACGGTTTTCTACGATGTCTACAATGCCGATACCGTGTTTTCCGCCCAGACGGTTCAGCTCGCGGATAATATCAGATACCTTCATTTCTTTGCCGTTGATCGACTTCGGTACGCCGGATTCAAATGTCATAGTGACATATTCGCCTTCATCCGGTGCTTTCTGCGGGGTTACACCGAGTACTAATAAATGATCATAATTCGGTTCATTGGCCGGGTCTTCAAGTTCCAGACCTTCGTGGCTGATGTGCCATAGGTTGCGGTCGCGGCTGTAGCTGCTGTCAGATCGGAAGAGCGTCGTGTAGGGAAAGAGTGTGTGAATATGTGTAG
>CANDMV010000259.1 GCA_947385875.1 uncultured Eubacterium sp.
AAAGGCGGCCGTGGAAGATGAGGCATATTTTAAGCAGACAGTCAATAAGATTATAACAACTAGAGAGCGTATGAAAGAAGAGATGGGAAAGCTTGGATTTCAGTTTGGCGACAGCAGGAGCAATTTCCTGTTTGTTACGCATCCGAGGTTTCAGGCAAAAGAAATGTTTGAAGCGCTGAAGCAGGAAAAGATTTATGTACGTTATTTTAATAAACCACGTATCGATAATTATCTGCGTATTACGATTGGAACAGATGATGAGATGGATGCATTGCTGGAATTTATGCGGGAATACCAGAAGAAGGAAGGGCAGAACAGATTAGAATAGATAGAATAGATGGAACAGATGGAACAGATAGAATAAAAATCAGATAAAACAGAATAGAATAGAAAAATCAGATGGAGCAGGAAAGGATGGAAGAGATGGAAATATGAGAATATTATAGAAAATTTATTTAGAATATAATTTCTTGTAAAGCAGAAACAGGAAGATTCAGAGGGAAAGTATTTAATTAGGGATACCCATAAGGCACGATGTTCGTATGCGCACAACATTTAGTCTTGGCAGCGTGCAGAAAGTGCAGGTGGGCTTAGAAAGAAGTGAGGTTAATTTTGATGTATATCATTCAGTTTATCAGAGGATTTTGCATGGCTCTGGCGGACAGTGTGCCAGGCGTATCAGGAGGGACAATCGCATTTCTGCTGGGATTTTACGATCAGTTTATCAGTTCTATTGATGACCTGATTCGCGGCAGTCTGGAGAAGAAAAAAGAAGCGTTGTTTTTTCTGGTAAAACTTGGTATTGGATGGGCGTGTGGTATGATTCTGGCGGTTCTGATTCTGACAAGTGTATTTGAGTCACATATTTATGCAATCAGCTCGATGTTTATCGGATTTATATTATTTGCAATACCGATCGTAGTTAAGGAAGAAAAAGAGACGCTTTTGTCGCATACCGGTTCTGCGTTTTTTGTAGTGATTGGAGCGGCAGTTGTATGTGCAATTACCTATTTTAACCCTGTATCAGGAGGGAGCAGCATGAATCTGGAGCATCTGAATGTGCAGTTGGGCATTTATGTATTTGCAGCGGGCGCTGTGGCAATCTCAGCGATGGTGCTTCCCGGAATCTCCGGTTCTACGCTGCTGCTGATTATGGGGATCTATCTGCCGGTTATAAATGCGATTAAAGATATTCTGCATTTTGACTATAGTGCTTTTCCAACGGTATTTATCTTTGGATGCGGGGTGCTGATAGGTATCTTCAGCGTAGTAAAAATTATCCGCAGGGCTTTGGAACGGTTTCGGGCACAGACAATTTATTTGATCGTAGGATTAATGCTTGGCTCGATCTATGCAGTTATAAAAGGCCCTGAGACTCTGGAGGTCCCTCAGGCGGCAATGTCTTTTGGCACGTTTCAGATCTTGTTTTTCTTAATCGGCGGTTTGGTAATCGTTGGGATGCAGATGCTGAAAGGCAGCAGGGAAGGCATCTGACTGGTCAGATTGTCTGGAATGTTGCGAATGAATGCGAAAGCAGTGTAGGTAGATGACAATGAAATACTTCAATACAGAAGGGATATGCAGGCCTGACGAACATTACATGGTGAGGCTGGACGGCAGGCTTGAACAAATCAAACGTTCGCTGGTCGATCAGAAAAAATATTTTGTCATAAACAAGGACGGCAGTATGGCAAGACCACGATTTTGAACGCACTGGAAAAATATTTGCAGGATGAGTATATTGTCATTGCGTTGGATTTTCAGCTTATGGGGAGTGGAGACTTAGCAGATGAAGGTTCGTTTGTAAAAGCTTTTGCAGGAATGGTCAGCAGCGGCTGTCCGCAAGGACTCACCAGATCTGATACGATGCTGTCTGGCAGCTGGGAAGAAATGTTAAAGCCTCTGAAAGACATGATTGTTAAATATGAATATAATAGTTTAATGGAATCGATGCCGGATTGCTGCCTATGAAGAAAATGGAATCCATGCCGGCAGTGAAGTGTCGGCATGGATATGATATAGATGAAAGGATCATCGCTGCTGTCGTATTATTTTGCCTTGTCAGCAAATGCAGTTGTCACAAGCTGTTTATAAGGCGGACGTTCATCGATGACATCGGAATCTTCCAGTATATCCAGCAGAAGACGGAAGCTGTCTTCCGTAAATACCAGATCATTTTTCCATGTGTCCTGTTCGTGGTAGCGGTCAACGATTGTAATCAGGGTATCCAGTTCTGTTTCAGAAAACTGCGGCTGTATCACTTCTGCAATTTCTTCGGAGGTATGGGATGAGATATATTCCATGCCTTTTTGCAGTGCATTTGTAAAGGACTGGATGATATTTTTATGTTCGTCAATGTAGCTTTGCTTGGCGCTGAAGGCAGTGTAAGGCACATATCCGGACTCTACACCGACTGAGCTTACGACAAAGCCTGCACCTTCTTCTTCCAGAGCTGTTGCCGAAGGCTCGAATTCTACAGTATAGTCGCTTTTTCCGCCAGAAAATGCGGCAGCGGTGGATCCGAAGTCAATGCTCTGGTCGATGTTGATTTCGGATGGATCAATGCCGTTTTTCTTTAAGACATATTCAAATACCATCTCCGGCATACCGCCTGCGCGGCCGCCAAGTACATCTGTTCCGATTAGGTCGGATAATTGAAAATCCTTCTTTTTTTCTCGTGCTACGATAAAATTGCCTGCACGTTGTGTGAGCTGCGCAAAATTTACAACAGCGTCATCCGTGCCTTCATTATAAGTATATACCGTTGTCTCAGGTCCCATAAATCCGATGTCGGCATCGCCGGATAAGACAGCAGCCATGACTTTGTCGGCACCAAATCCAGTCACTAATTCCAGTTCAATTCCCTCTTCCTCGAAATAGCCGTTTTCAATAGCGGCATACATCGGTGCGTAAAAGATCGAGTGGGCGACTTCGTTTAATGTGACTTTTGTGAGTTCTTTTTTAGAATCGTCTTTTTTCCCGCATCCGGCAAATGTCAGGACAGCCAGAGAAATGGCTAGCAGGAGTGGAAGCATGTGCCTTTTTGTATTCATAAAAGACTCCTGTGATTGCATTTGTTATAGTATACTGCGTTGGCAGAAAAATGTTACATGTTTGAGCAGTCCAATGCTGTATGAGCTGCATGGTATTTACATTGCGTATTTGAATCCAACCCGCCTGGTGCTCCATCCGGCCAGTAATTAGAGTTTATCACAGCCTGATTCACGTCATTGCTGCGTTAAAATTTCCAGCCGATGGATCCACATTGCCGTCGAAATTTTGTCTTGCACTGACGCGAATCAGAATGCACGAAACTCTAATTTCTGGCTGGATGGAGCACTGGTATTGCACAAGGTGCATTCTGATGGTATGATAAGGGCAGGCAAAAGGCATAATAGGAATGAGGTGTGTGAATATGACAGTAGCTGAAAAAAGTATTCTTTAAAAGGCTGCGGTCAATCCGCCTTTGTCGAAAGGACAGGTTTTTGGTGACGGTCAGGGAACGAGAATGAGGCAGGAGGGATAAAGATGTGGACGTGTCCGAAGTGCGGGCGTGCTTTTCAGAGGCAGGAGCAGAGCCATTACTGCGGGAAAGCGCCGGAAACGGTGGATGAATATATTGCGGCACAGCCGGAAGAGGTGCGGGAATATCTGAAAGAAATAAGAAAAGCGCTCTGTGCGGCGCTGCCGGAGGCGGAGGAACGGATTTCATGGAGTATGCCGACATATTGGAAGAAGCATAATATCATCCAGTTTGCCGGTTTTAAAAAACATGTGGGCCTATATCCGGGGCCGGAGGCTGTCCGGGAATTTTCCGAACGTCTGAAAGATTACAAGA
>CANDMV010000260.1 GCA_947385875.1 uncultured Eubacterium sp.
ATGATGCGTACAGCCTGCCGTTACCTCTAACAAAAGTGATGCCGCTTCATACGGCAGTCCCTCCTGTCGGGCTTATGATTTATTACTTTTTTGCCAGATACCTTCTGGATACATATGCGGTAAGCCCTTCAAACTTGATTTTTGCCCAGCGGTTTCCTTTTTCCCCTATGACGGAAATCACCCTTACCTTCAGTCCCTGTGTCAGGCTTCCAATAACAGGGTAATTTGTACCCGGCCCGCTCCTTACATTCAATACATCTGACGTAACATAATATTTCCCCGCATTTGCCGGCTTTGCGGATGCTTCCGCTGCCACGACAGGCGCTTTTATCGCAGATGCTCCAAATAAAGGGACTGCTAACATTGCAGCCGCCACTGAAATAGTTAAAATATGTTTTTTCATGATAATTATGCTCCTTCCTGCTCAATCATTTAAATTCTGGCCGGATTCACCAGACCTTATTTTATAATAGTGCAAAAATCTTACATAACAGCTTAAACAAATCTTAACAAATCTTAACAAGCCTGAAAATAAAGCACGATCTGATAGTCCCTTTCCGTCATGGCGATCTTAGCAAACCCTTCCATCTGCTCCATCATGAAAGAAATATTTTTTACTCCTATCCCGGTTCCCTCCACATACCTCCCAGCCGCCATGCTGTTTTTAACAGCAATACCAGCCATGCCCGGCTCATAGACCATCCATATTGTTACCTGCTCCTGCTTATCTCCATATCTTTCAATATTAGAAAATATATTATTTATAATTCTTCCCAGATAATCTGTATTGATTCTTACAAAAACAGGCTTCCACTGCAGCATACCGACATCCACAGAAAACCCTGCACAGTCCAGCATGGCGCATAATTCAGACAGATAATCTCCAAAAGCACTGCTTATTTCCTCCAAGGGCTCCAGCACAGCACCCTGATGCGAATCAATCAAAAAATATTCAAACATCTGATCAGACATATGCCTGATCTGCCGAATCTTGTCATATGCCTTGTCGATATATTCACGGCTGGGCCTGCCCTCTTTTTCCTGCTTTTTTAAGACCTCCATATATGCCAGCAACCCGGTCAGCGGAGTCCTTAAATCATGCGACATTCCAAGGACAAGCTTTTCCTGCGCCGCCCGAAGCTCTTTCTCCATTTTCTCCTTTTCATACAGCTGTCTGCGCATCTGATCCAGTCCGTAAGCAAGCTGCCCCAGCTCATCTGAACCCTTGACCGTTACTGCCTCATGAAGCCTGCCCCGCTTGATAGCATCGACCTCCTTCTCCAGACACTGTATGTACACTACATTTTCCCTCATTCCCGCAATGACGATTCCAAGGCAGGCAGCAAAGCCGGATGCCAGGGATACCGCAAGAAGTATCCGGTAGTATTTTACATCAAAACCAGTAGAAATAAATACATCCGCATCTCCGTCAGCAAAAGTAATATGATAATACGGACGCCATGCGCTGCCTGGCATCTTCCTGCCGCCGGGCAGTATTTCTCCGGGATAGGAAGCATCAAATAACAGCCAGCTTCCCCTTGCTGTCATAAACTCGCTGACACCCTTATCCTCTATCCACGGAAGCAGCTTTTTTGCATCCTGTGCCCCCACCTTATTTTTCCTGATATATTCCCCTAAATCCTGCACCAGTTCTGCCTCTTTCGTATAATAATCAAAAAAATACTGCTGCAGCATATTCCTGCCGCCAAAATACAAAATAAGAGCCAGATATACTCCCACAGCCAGCCCGGCCAACAGATCTTTCAGCATTTTTCCCGTCAGACTGTCCGGGTGCATCGCTTTTCTTACATATTCCACAATCCGCATACTGCCCTGCCTCACTTCTTCAGCGGTATTTCTCTTTTTCCAGTGCTACTGCTCCCGTAATATTGACTAATCAATCTGTTTTTCCCACAGCATTCCTCTTTTTTTTCAGTGTTACAGCTTCCATAATAATAACAGCTGAAAAAACAGCTGCTGCCGGCAGTGACATCTCTGCAAAAAATGCATCTTTGCCTTTAACCGTATAGGTAAAGACAGCCGGGAAATCCTGTCTGGTACTAATATGAAGAATATACGCATCACCTGAAAGAGCATTATATAAAAAATGAATGACCACAGAAGCCCAGACCGATCCCGTCTCACAGGTAATTAATATAAGAGCCATTCCTATAAGAAACGTGAGCAGGAACTTCCCAAAGCAATAAGGCCCTGACCAGACAAAACCGTTATAAAATATAAAACTAACCGCCGCATAAAAAAAACTGGAAACCAAAATTCCTGCTTTATATCCAAATCCTTTTTGTACAGCCGCAGACATCAGACCTCGAAAGAGCATCCCTTCTGTCACAGCAGCTCTAAATCCAGAGCTGAAAACTTCATGAATCAAAATATCAATCAGATCATCCATGGAATGACAGCCTATTTGAAATTCACCACTTGTAAAAGCAAAATAAATCACATCGATCAATATAGGTATGACAGCAGCAGCCATATACCATCGCAGAGCCGGCAGCGGCTTTCCCATATGCAGTTCTGACAAAGACATTCTTAACACATACTTTGAATATAAAAAAACCGCTATCCAGACATTTAAAATATCCAAAAATACATGCAGTACAACCAGAAAGCTTGTAAAACTACATAATCGGACAGCCATCTTCATTAACTGCTGACAAAAAGAATCCGTGAAGAAAAAAATGGTTATTACTGCCAATGCGTGCAGCAATGCTTTTATTTTATTATACATAAGTGCCTCTACATTCCAAAACGATATCCTTTCCCCCATACGTTTATAACTGCCTTTGGAGCCTGCGGGTCCTCTTCAATTTTTTTTCTGAGTCTGCGGACATGCACCATAACCGTATTGCCTGAAGATTCATAAAGAAAAGGTTCTCCCCATACACTTTCATACAAGTTCTTAACAGAAAATATTTTCCGGGGATTTTTCATCATAAGCAGCAGAAGTCTATATTCCATCTCAGTCAGCCCCGCCTCCGTTCCGCGCAGCATTACCTGATTATATTTTGTATGAATACGGATGCCGCCCCTCTCAATCCATTCTGGAAGATCTTCCTCTTTCTCCCTGTCTGCTTTATCATACACATTTCGCCGCCTTAGAAGCGCCCTTACCCTCGCAATCAGCTCCGCATAGGAAAACGGCTTTACCAGATAATCATCGCCTCCGACCGTAAGGCCGAGCAGCTTATCGGATTCCTGCCCTTTTGCAGTCAAAAACAATACCGGAACCTTTGACTTTTTTCTTATTTCCTCACAAGTTTTTATTCCTGATATTCCCGGCATCATAATATCCAGAATTACAAGCTCTGTCTTCTCTGAAAGCCTTTCCATGCCCGCAAATCCATTCTCTGCTTCATCTACCAGAAAACCATCACCTTCCAGCAGAATACGCACACCCTCCCTGATGTCTGCATCATCTTCTATAATCAGTATACTGCCCTGCTCCATCGGCATTTCACCCACCCGCCTTTTCCAACATTTTCTTTCGTGCAGTCTGTCTTCCATTAAATAACAATATATCACGTTTTCGAAAATCCGACAATATATACTGATAGATGTATTATATTGAAGCGGACATTGTTACTATTCGGATAGAGCGTTACATTAATGGATACCCGGACAACGGATCAGTTCCCCGCATCCGGCGTTCGCACAGTCAATATGTTCACCTTATCTGAATCATTACATTCTATGCAAATCTTAAGTTAATGACATTAATTCACAGCACAGCCGTTCTAGAGCGTGTTTGAAAAATGCTTTCTGTGAGATGCACCCACAGGGCATGATATG
>CANDMV010000261.1 GCA_947385875.1 uncultured Eubacterium sp.
AACTATGCGGGTTTCAGCAGTTAATGCTGTTACTCCATGAATAATTCAGGATAAATTATTTTATTTTTTTCAACAAAGCGGCAGTTTCGGCGGAGCTGCATTTCATCCATATTTCATCCATATTCAGTCCATAAAGATAATGTAAAAATTCTAAGACCGTTTCTTTATGGCTGGTATTTTTTATGATGCCAAGATACACCGTATCAGAAAATCCGGCTTTTTGTATCACAGGGGAAGCAGACAGGTCGATTCCCATAGGGTATGTTTTTGTTTCGGCCTGGTATACGTCTGTATCGTTAAAATACAGATCCAGTGAGTTATCTTCTAAAATAACAGTGTTTTCTGTAAAGTATGGACAGAGTGTCTGATATAGGAGAGAGTCCTTTGAAACAAAGCTGTCTAGGTCATATAGATATCCGTTCTGCGAAAATGCGTCAAACGCTTCTTTATCCATCAATACAAGGTCCATCTGTTCTGCATCAATGGCTGCGAGGATTTTCATCCGGGATGCATAGGTATATTCATGATAGATGTTGTTTTCATCCTCTGTTAAATACAAGCCGGAGTACAGCTGGCAGGTGTTTTTGGAAAGGTCTGCATCCGTCGATTCTAAAAATACATCCGTCAGGTTCTGTGTCAGATCTTCTCCGGCGGCGACATTGACAAGCGCGGTGTACAGCGCGGTATCTTTATGCGTAAAATAGCTGTGAATGCTGTATGCGGCAATGTAGATGACAATACATAAGACAGCAAGCGGCAGCTTATAGTAATCCCATAGAAACTGAAGCTTCTGTTTTAAGCGCAGCTCGCGGAAGGTTTTTATCGTATCTGCGCCGGATTTTTCGGCATCGTAAACTGTCGGCATAGTATCCTCCTAGATTTTTCTGAAATTGATTTATTCGACATATTTTTTGCCCATGAAAATAAGCGGTGAGGTTTATGAAAAATCCACCTCTGCGCCTGGATCAGCTTCTGTCTGTGCCTCTGGCACGTCCTGGATATTCTGCTCCTCGCATAGTTTTAAAATATTAGAAAGCAGATAGGAGCAGAGCATGGCGCACAGTCCTTCGCCGAAGATCACAGCCGGTGTAAATATACGGATTACCACCAGTGCCATTACAAAATGGATGACTGCCATCAGTGCAGTGCAGAATAAAAATCTCATGCCGATTAGAATAGAATTTTTAAACATGGCAGGCACAGTGTTATCAAATCTTGCCAGAAGAGGAAAGATATACATCAGCACGATGGCATAGGCTGCAAGCGCGACGAGAAACACTGCGGTTGCGGCTGTCCAGAATACATTTTCAAACCGCATATGGTAAAATACATAGCCGTCAAATGCAAGCACCGCGCCGAGCCCGAACAGAATCAGCCAGATTTTTGTAGCCTGCTTAAAATTCTGGTGAAAGGCGTGGAAAAATTCTTTTGTGATATTTCCTTCTTCATCTTTTGCCATTTTGAGTGTGACATAAAACAGCGCCGTTGTGGAAGCGCCTGCGGTAACAATCGGCAGGCAGCATAAAAACCACAGAATGTTCAGATAAACGCTGTATGTGATTTTGGTAATAAACCGCATGAGCGGGTTGTCCGGGTTAAATAACTGGTTCATATGAATCCTCCTTTTAAGAAGCAGATGTTTATTGTGACAATGTAAAATGTTATTCTGCAATATATTATAATACAAGAATCTGTATTGGTCAAATGTAAAAATGAGTTTTTTTATGTATTTTGACTGTTTTTATCGGGATGTTTGCCATGAAGTTGGCATATATAATAAGGTTATCGTTAAAGTGTAAAAAAATATTGTGCAAATAACAAAAATATATTGACAAAACGTTACAAAACTATTATATTTAATTATGAAATCCCAAACACAAATTTTTACATATGCACAACAAATTGTTACGGCATTTGTTAGGGGTTGCAAAGAAAGGAGGAAATTATGAAAACAAATGCAGCAGCGGTTTCGGAAAAGAAACCAAACTCAAAGCAGAACGGGATGCACAATGTCATCCTGTACGTCACACAGCACTGGCAGCTGTATGTCATCTTTCTGCTTCCGGCACTGGCGCTGACGCTGGTGTTTAAGTACATCCCAATGGGCGGTATTTTGATTGCATTCCAGAGGTACAATCCAATACGCGGCATCCTTGGGAGCGAATGGGTGGGCTTTAGGTACTTTGAACGTTTTTTATCCTCACCTGATTTTCTGTCTTATCTGGGCAATACATTAAAGCTCAGTATCTATGGTCTTCTATGGGGATTCCCGATGCCGATCCTTCTGGCGTTCCTGCTGAACCGGATTGAGCGGACAGGGCTGAAAAAGAAGATCCAGCTCGTGCTGTACATGCCGAACTTCATATCCGTCATCGTATTGTGCGGTATTGTCCGCATCCTGTTATCTGTAACGGGCCCGATCAACCTGCTGCTCGGCACACAGATCAACTTTATGACAATGCCGGAAGCGTTCCGTACGATTTATATCGCGAGCGGCATCTGGCAGGGCGCAGGATGGGCTTCCATTATGTATACGGCGGCGCTCTCGAATGCCAGCCAGGAGCTGAAAGAAGCGGCATTAATTGACGGAGCGAATATCTTCCAGCAGATTAAGGCGGTGGAATGGCCGGCGATCAAGGACATGGTCATCATCCAGTTTATCCTGCAGGCGGGAAACATCATGAGCATCGGCTTTGAAAAGGCGTATGCACTACAGACAGACCTGAATATGCGTACATCAGAGATCATCGCTACCTATGTGTATAAAAAAGGTCTCCTGGACGGGGATTACAGCTTTTCTACCGCTGTAGGCCTGTTTAATACAGTCATCAACGTTATACTTCTTGTAGCTGTCAATAAGATTGTCGCAAAGATGAATGACGGCAAGGGATTATAAGGAGGGGCAGAATGAAAAAGAAAAAATTTTCCAGATATTCCCTGCAGGATCAGCTGCTGCTGATTATCGGCTATGTCCTGCTCGGCCTGTTTGTTGTTGCGATCATCATACCAATGATCTATATCGTAGTTGCTTCCTTTATGGACCCGATCACCCTGCAGAATAAGGGTATCACATTTGATTTTGAAAAATGGACGCTGACGGCATATCAGAGAGTTATGTCCAATAAGCAGATCTGGGTCGGATTTAAAAACGCGGTTATTTATTCGCTGGTATTTACGGCAGTTTCGGTATTTATTACGCTGCTTGCCGCTTATCCGATGTCAAGGTCGGATTTTAAAGGAAAAGGGATTTTTAATACGATATTCGTGATTACGATGTTTTTTGGCGGCGGATTAATCCCTACCTACCTGTTAATCAGCAATCTGGGACTTTTGGACAGCATGTGGGCGCTGATTCTTCCGGGAGCATTCAGTGTATGGAACATGATTATTGCACGTACATATTATCAGGGGATTCCCGGCGAGCTGCAGGAAGCGGCATCCGTGGACGGGGCAAATGAAGTGGTGTTTTACTTTAAGATTCTGCTTCCAGTCTGTACGCCGGTTATTGCGGTTCTGGCGCTGTGGCAGTTTGTCGGAATGTGGAACAGCTATTTTGACGCCATGATTTATTTAAACGATGCGTCGAAGCAGCCTCTGCAGCTGGTGCTCCGCTCCATCCTGATCCAGAACCAGCCGGAATCCGGCATGATCTCAGATATGCAGAGTACGGCG
>CANDMV010000262.1 GCA_947385875.1 uncultured Eubacterium sp.
TGTAACACCCTGTCTGAATTGTTACATACTGGCAAAGCTTAAGTTAATGACATTGCCCGTGAAAAGTAACTCTTAATTTACAGAAAACGCCACTTTAAAGATTCCGCCGCCACATAAGTATCCATCGATTCATCAAGCAGCGCTTCACTCTTTGTACGATAAGGTGAAAAACAGTCCGAATCCGCCCATACAATCAGCCTCGTATCCCCTCCGCGAATCAGGTCTGTATGAAATTTCAAATAACAGTCTAAGATCTCACAGAACCTATCTTCCTGCCAGCCAGCAATGTGAAACATCCTGACCCCGCTAAAACACAATTCCAACGGCTGCCTGGTCCACTGACTGTGAAATGTCATATGCAATACCTTCTGATCCGGCATTCCACAGTACATAGCTCCCTTTTCATCTACTCCGCAGCCAGATGTATACGCTGTGCTCACAAGACATGAATCGTGAAAGCCGCCATATACCTGTAATAAATGATCGACGTCTTCCTGATCTTTGACAGTATGCCAGCTATTTTCATAATCCAAAAACAGTTCATCCATTTTCTTACGGTTATAGCTTAACAGCCATATCTGAAACCGATGATAGAAGGGCCATAAAGCAGTCCTTGAAGCAGCGATTAAATCCGCCCCGCGGTCGTCATATAAATGGTAAAGCAGTCCTGAGGATACATTTAAAAAATATACGCTGGAAGAAAGCAGTGAATTTCCGCCAAGGTCTGCCATAATAATCTCCCGAATCAGCCGATCCGGGATATCCGGCGACAGATCTGATATACTCCAATAAAAGGCTGTATACGGATATCCATCCGGATCATTCTCCTGCGTATGCTCCGATGCCGGCGGCATTCCTAAGTGCGCACAAAGCTCCAAGCAGCTCTGCCGGCTTTCCAGACACTCTCCTCTTAAATCAATCCTCAAAATATCCGGCTCTGAAGGCAGCGCCGCATAGAGCGAAGCAGCACGGCAGAGCGCATTGTAAAAATAATCTGGATTGACGCTGCTTTGCGCCCGGCCATGCGCCTGCTGCATGGTCATATCCAGAGAATGCGGCTCGACAGCATCATCCTGAGCATCCTCCTGATAAACACTCTCTTTCCCGCCGATTTCAAACCGCAGGCCGATAGGAGCACAGTAAAACACTGCCTGTTTTAGGCCATCCTGTGTCAGCCCCATTGCCTGAATTGATTTTTGAAATTCACGTGATAAATCTGCCATTTTATGCTCCTATCTGTCATTCTATTTATAATGACTGTTTTATTTCGTTCATATTACTGCAGTTTTTGTATAGATGCTGCTGTTCATAGCCGATGTCATGAACTTGGCAGCATCCCTGATGATACAGTATAAATGATTTACCGGAACAGCAGTAACAATGAAAACGCCACGGACTATCATTGTCCCTGACGTTTATCAAAGGCTATTTGTTTTCTCGTCTCAGCCATATTAATACACTTGCATTGCTAGAGTTTTAGTCATCATCGTCAGCCCAACGCCATAAATAATTTTACCCTTTTCTCTGTCTAATTTCTACCCCCTCCGTGTCCAATTTTAGTTTACCACTTCAACTGCATAAAAATCTGCATACGGAAAAAGACGGCTTCACTTGCTCTGGCAGCCGGTCTTTCATTATTGGTATACAATAAGGGAACCAGCCTGTCCCTGCCAGTCCCCTTTTATCGTTTGTGCTTTATTGGTTTTCTCCCCGCTTCCCAATCTGCCAGAACGCCAGATGTTCCTCCCCCGTCATGCCGCACTGCTACTATTTCTCATTGGCGTCCTCATAATTCTTAATCATTCCACTCATACTCTGACCGTAGTCCATCTGGAATATTAGTAACATTTACCTCTTTAAGCAGAATTGCGCCACCGTCCACAGTAAGATAATTTGCAATCCATTCATTTGACGGATAATCCTTGTATTCACATACCCTGTCGCCCGTATCCCCGTTGACATAGCCGATCAGCGTCCCGCAGTCATTCTTGGAGACCACGCAGAACGGCACATACGTCCTTTCCTCCCATATGATTGCCATATACCCGTCACCCTCTGCGGTGCTTATGTCTGCCAGTTCCCGCCCGCCGCCACAGGCACAAAGTACAACTGCTGTCAAAATGGCAATTCCCAAAACCCTTATCTTTTTCATAATCTTCTCTCCCTGTTCCCCGGTCTGCCGGAACAACATCCAACAATCTTTATGTGTCACCTATGCCCTCGCATCAAAGCCTCCCTGTGCCTCCACAGCATCCTGCCTTGCCGCCCGGAACGCATCATAGTAGGCGGCCTTCAAAGCCCCGTGTACCTGCGTCTCCGCCTTCGACTCCTTCTCATGCCAGCCCACGCCCGCCGTGTAGGTCAGTACCTCGTCGCCGTTCCCGTCATACACATGGACGGCGGAGCCCGTCCCCTCGGACTGGAACTCTGCTTCATACGGCTCGCCAAACAGGAGGCACAGCCACCGCCTATCAGCCTCCCGTATCGTTTTCATGTCCGCCATTTCCTGACTGACCTTCCCCATCAGCGCCGCCCTGTCCGGTGCGACTTTAGCGACCTCGCTTTTCCGCAGGGCGAGGAACTTATTCCCCATATAGACATTCTGCGCCGCATCCTCCCTGGCGTATTCGGTTATCTTCTCCCGGAGGGAATCGGACAGCTTCCATTCCTTTTTGGATGATGCCTTTCCCGTCTTTTGGCTGTAGGTCTGATAGCTTTTTGCTATTCCTGTTATATCCATTTCAATCGCCTCTTTCTAATCTGCCAGAAAGTAACCCATTTATAAACATAATGTTGCTAAAAGTGACTTATATCTCTCCGTCTCATTTTTTATATCTTCGGCGGTGACTCCGTAATACAGATATATTTCCCCGAACAGCCTCTTCAACTCCTTCATGGTTTTCTTATCCCCAGAGCTGAATGAGCCGTCTATTACCTGCCAGACAGTTTCCACTCCTATCTGCATCCTGCAGTTCTAAGGACACATAATTTCATATATGTGGAAATCTAAGGGGAAGATATCATCTGCAATTTCCGCTGCCATCTTCTCCCGCTCCTGTATCTGCTCCCAAAATGCTTTTAAGGCTTCCACATCCTCACCTTCGGGCGGCTCCAAGTCCATCAGCTCCCCAAGCAAATCCGGGCGGTGGCGCATTACAAGGGATGCCTTTAAGCACTTTCTCTGCTCAAGGTAATTATGGGACTGCTGCGAAACTTCCTTAGCGCCGTATTTCCGTTTCAGCAGTTCCATGACCTCCTCCAGTGTATGGGGATTGGCGGTTATCCGCTTTTTTACTCTGTTCCTTTTTAATTTGCGGAAATAATTCTGTATGCGTGTTGTCAGCTTCACCTTACCGCCTTTTCCGGCGATAAAGATACTTGTCGGTCCATCCGCCCCGCCTATAATGGATACGCTGCCTGCAGCCTTTTCCATACCTACATCTCCTCTCGTTGCTCCCCGATTCCCTGATCTGCCGGAACGCCGGGGATGCCTGCCCTGTCCGTCCTATGGCACTTTATCTACGCATTGTTCTTTGAACGCTTGTCAAGCTCCTTTATGTATTCATCAAATGTGTATATCTTATCCTCCCCTGCAAAGCGAAACCTTGCCCTAGTCCCTTCTATGCAGGTCGCCTTTATCATATCGGAAACGGACATTTTCTTGCTCT
>CANDMV010000263.1 GCA_947385875.1 uncultured Eubacterium sp.
CTGAAAACGTACCCCTTCCTGACTGTTCGCTATTGAGTTTCCGAGACCGCTCTATCATTTCAGCCAGCATGATTCAATGTAACAGTTTAGACAAGCTGACCTGTTACATGCAAAAATCCTTTAATAATTCTACATAAGATTACAGCACTTTGCTAAAAGCAAACACCTGTGCACAACACATATTTAAATGTTACTGCACTTACAGTTACAGTTCAGCCTTCAGCTTCACTGTAACCACTCATACCCTCATAATCTGCATTTAGCAAAAGACTGAATCATGACTCCGTGTTCTCTTTCAAGTATGCTTTCCAGTCAAATACGGCCTCTACCGATGCAATCCCGACTTCAATCATCGAATCATCCGGCTCCTTTGTCGTCAGCTTCTGCAGCGCCATGCCCGGTTTACTGAGCAGATTAATCAGCACATGATCGCTTCTGCCGGCCAGACGGATCAGCTCATACGCGCATCCCGCTATCACCGGAACCAGCAAAAGCCTGACTAAGATACGCATCCAGCCAGATTCGGTATGGATAAAAAGAAAGAAAATGATACTGATAAACATCACCAAAAATAAAAAACTGGTGCCGCACCTTTTATGCAGCCTTGAACTTTTCCTTACATTTTCCACATTCAGCTCCATGCCCTGCTCAATACAATTTATGCATTTATGCTCTGCCCCGTGATACATGAATACCCTCTGTATATCCTCCAGCCGTGAAATAAGCAGAATATAGATCAAAAAAACTGACAGCCGGATTCCTCCCTCAAGCAATGCCAGCACTGCACGAGAGGAAATCATATTTTCAAAAAAACCGGAGATAAAATACGGAACCAGCATAAAAATCACAACTGCCGCAGCTACAGAACATGCCATTGTAATCCCCATGATAAGCGATTCCTTCCGGCTGCTTTTATCGGATGCCATCCGTTCCTGTTCCTCTAAATCAGATCCGCCACTGTCCTTGCCAAATTCACAGAACGTACTGCTTTCCTTTCCCGCTCTGTCAGAAGCCACTTGCTTCGGCTCCTCTTCTTCATAAAAAGAAGCCGAATACGCCAGCGTCCTCATGCCAAGCGCCAGAGAATCAACAAAATTGATAACCCCTCTTATAAAAGGAAGCTTCCTGATTCCTATATCCGCCAGAATGCCCCGATATTCTTTTGTCTCTACTATAATCTCTCCATCAGGCTTACGGACGGCTACTGCATACTTATCACCATTTTTCATCATGACGCCTTCCATAACTGCCTGTCCGCCTATTCCAGAATATCTCATGAGCCCTCCTATCTCAGATCCCCTGCTCAATCGTAAAAAAGGTTGAGATTTCATAACCTCAACCTTATCTGCCACTTTTATTGGCTGAATTTACGTATTCTTACGAACTTTGCAGAATAGTAACTTCCTGTTCTATTTTAGTTCTATTTCATGCCATATTTCTTATTGAACTGTTCAATACGTCCACGAGCCTGGCTGGATTTCTGCTGGCCCGTATAGAATGGATGACACTTGGAACAAATCTCAACGTGAAGCTCTTTCTTTGTTGAACCTGTTACGAATGTGTTACCACAGTTACATGTAACGGTTGCCTGATAGTATTCCGGCTGAATATCTGCTTTCATTATTTTCACCTCGCATGTATCATAATCAAAAAAACTCGCTCAAAAATTAACAGCTATTTAATACTAGCATATTCATATTTTATATGCAAGCGTTTTTCAATATTTTTATCACATATTTTATAAGTTTGTGATAACAGTTCAGACAGGATGTTACATTTGTGGATACCCGGATGCCGGATGAGCCTTAAAATGCATCCCCGATCTAATCTGTTACAATACTCTGCGCTTTTTAACCAGCTGTATAAATTCCCGGTTATTGCTCGTATGCGAAAACATATTTAAGATATTTTCCACTGCTTCATCGGTCTTCATGCCGTTGATGCCCTTACGCATAATGTCTACCGCCTCGCGTTCTTCCCTGTCAAGCAGCAGGTCTTCTCTTCTGGTACCGGATTTTACAATATCAATCGCTGGGAATACCCTCTTTTCAGACAATTTGCGGTCTAGAACAAGCTCCATATTGCCGGTTCCTTTAAATTCTTCATAAATAACGTCGTCCATCTTGCTTCCAGTATCTACCAGTGCTGTAGCAAGCACAGTCAGGCTGCCTCCTTCCCTCATATTTCTGGCTGCTCCAAAAAAACGCTTCGGCATATGAAGCGCTGCCGGATCAAGACCGCCGGACAGCGTGCGCCCGCTTGGCGGAACCGTCAGATTATAAGCTCTTGCCAGACGCGTAATGCTGTCTAATAAAATCATGACATCCTGCTTATGCTCTACGAGACGCTTTGCTCGTTCAATGACCATTTCGGATACTCGTTTATGATGCTCCGGCAGTTCATCGAATGTCGAATAAATGACTTCTACGTTATTGCCCCCAATCGCTTCCTTGATATCCGTAACTTCTTCCGGACGCTCATCAATCAGCAGAATAATCAGGTGAATCTCTGGATTGTTTGCTTTGATTGCCTGTGCTACCTGCTTTAACAGCGTTGTCTTTCCTGCTTTCGGCGGAGATACAATCATTCCACGCTGCCCCTTGCCGATTGGAGACACGAGATCCACAATCCGCATCGAAGTCGTAGTACGGTTTGTCTCTACCCTCATTCTTTCATTTGGAAAAATCGGAGTCAGATCCTCAAAATTTCTTCTCTGTGCTACTATAGACGGATGATAACCATTAATCGTCGTTATATATAATAAAGCGCTGAACTTTTCTCCCTGAGTCTTTATACGTGTATTACCTCGTACAATATCCCCAGTCTTTAAACCAAAACGGCGGATCTGTGACGGCGATACATAGACGTCATTCTCACCCGGCAGGTAATTTTCACACCGAATAAACCCATACCCGTCCGGCATGACTTCCAAAATGCCATCGGCAGTCACACCGCTGTCTAATTCAGAATTAATATCGTCCCGATTCTCCCTGTCCTGACTGCGCGGCCTTTGATCACGCATAGTCTGACTCTGCTGCAGATCTGTCCGGTTCTCTGCACGATCCACTCTATCCGTTCGATTCTCTGTCCGGTTCTCTGCACGATCCATCCTATCCGCTCGACTTTCTGCACGATCCATTCTATCCGCTCGATTCTCTGCGCGCTCTGGCCTGTCCCCCCGGTTCTCAGTCCTATTTTCTGACCGCTCCGGCCTATCCACACGATTCTCTATCCGATCTGTTCGGTCTGTCCGATTCTCTGTTCCTGACATTCGATCTGTCCGATTCTCTATTCCCGGCATTCGGTCTGCCCGTTCTGTTTTCTCAGAACGCTCATGTCTGACTGCTTTTTCAAATCTTTCCGGTTTTACGACTCGATCCGGCAGTTCGATTTTTTCAGATCTTTCCAGTCTTTCTGGAATTTCTATCTGCTCCAGTTCGATTTCACGTGCTAAATCTTCCATTCTCCCTTCACCGGATGCGCCTTTCTGCTCCGGTCTGTCCGGCTTTTCCTGTTGTCCGGCTGACTTCGCAGCTGACTCCATCCGCATATTCTGCTCTTTTATCTTATCATCTTCTTCTACCATCC
>CANDMV010000264.1 GCA_947385875.1 uncultured Eubacterium sp.
TCTATGAATGAACTGGATAATCAGATGCATTTTGTAAACGGGCAGAGCAGGAATTTAAAAGATAATATAAATTTGCTGGAAATATCCAGCCATTCGATTGCGGAGCTTGTAGAACCGTCGAAAGCGATTGAAAAGGATTTGGATGAATCGATAAAGACAATGGGGGCCATGGCGCAGGACGCATTTTATATGCTGGATAATCAGGTGATTCTAAACAGTTTAAATAGTGCGATCGGGGCACATCAAAACTGGCTGGACGCTTTAAAGAAAATCGCCGAGACAGGAAAATTAAAGCCATTACAGACAGATTATACGAAATGCGGCTTCGGACATTTTTATTATGCTTTTAAACCGCTCAATCCGGCGGCTACAAAGCTTTGGAACGGTCTGGAGGCAAAGCATAAGACATTTCATTCTTATGGCTCAGAAATGATTTCAGCTGTTCGTTCTGGAAATAGTGAAGGGTTGATGAAGATTTATGAAAAGGCGGAGGCCGGCTCAAAAGAACTGAATGCGGATTTTAAAAAGCTGATACAGATTATTGAGTCATTAACGAAAGAACATATTCGTATTTTTGAATAATACATTATAGGGCGTAACGGTTGCTATGCCCTTATTTTTTAGTGGTAAATAAGTAATGAAAGTGGTAAATCAAATAAATAAATTGGGAATGAGAAAGGAAAGATGATGAAAAAACGTTTGGGTATTTTGTATTCTTTAATATTTGTTTTATTATTAACAGCGTGTGGAGCTGATTTTGACGGTAGCCGAACAGGAAATAATAATGAATTTGTGATGGACTATAAGGTACTAAATAAAACTGACTCTCAGGACCTAATCGTTGAAAAAGGAGATACTATCCATGCAGAAATTATTGTCGAGGGTGGCAGCTTATCATTTAAGATTCAGAAAGATGACAAAGTACCTGTCTATGAATGTGAAGATGTTTCCTTTTCTGATGAATTTGATGTTGATATTGAAGAAAGTGGAACGTATTTAGTTTCAGTAACCGGTGAAAAAGCGAAAGGAAGTGTCAGCTTCAAAGTAGTTACTAATCAATAGGCAAATTTATATTTGTAGGAGGGCGGAGGTTCGGATCTTTAAAACAAGGTTAGGGCAGATAGTAATTCCGGCCAATTTTAAATAAAAATGAGTAAAATCTTCTGAACAATTCTTGTTCTGACAGCTTCATGTTAGAAGCTGTCAATCTGCGCTTTTTATGCAAATATCGATACTCTTTACAAAATAGCAAAAAGTCAGACTGACGTGTCAGCAAAGGAGAGAGAGGACGAATTCTCAGTTCGTGATACACTGAATGATCCGATTTTTAATTAGGAATCTTAACCAATCTTCCATATGCTTTTCTAAATGATAACCAGACATTTTTGGATAATGCCATCCCTGCAGCCTCATACTTCATCTGCATCTGAAGCGGCTGGCAATTACTATGACCTAACCCTGTTTTAAAGATCCGTTATGCATTATATTGCCTTTCTGCTCACGAGCAATAAAATTTTCCATACATCTTTGGGAATTGACGCTCGTGAGACGGGTATAATGGCATATTTTGGTGAGTGCGAGTTAATCTATGACAACATCTTCAAACGAATCATTGACATCCCATTTTGGAGTAAAGTCAACGATAGTATTGATTTCAATCGCATCCAGCTTTGCGGAAATATCATCACAGTTTCGACTGTATTTTTTAATCAGTGCTTTTACATCGTTACGGTCAAAATCAATAGTTGTGGTTTCTTCTATATCATAATAGTATTTTATCTGATTTCCCTCTGCATTAAATTTGTATCCATATCCTTGTACGGTTTTTGTATTTGCTTTTGTATTTGCCATGTTATTTAATACATTGATAAATGATTGTTTCTTTTTGTTCATGGAAATGGCATTATCGATATTAATCTCTGTCTTTGATTTGGCTGCGGCGATTGCTTCTGCCAGAAGTTCTTTTTCGGCAATCACTTTTACGCTGAAATCTATTAACTGCATCGGCGTAAAGTCTACATCATAAGGTTTCGGCAGAATCAGCGTTTCGTCAGCTGCTTCGCTGTTTGCCTTGGAGCGAATATGCATCTGCTTGGTTGTTGTGATAAATTCCAGATGTGTCAGGTACATGGAGGCAGTTTCTAACAGGCGGTCGAGATAATTTGCATAGCGATAAGATTCTTTTAGATTCATATAAATTCTCCTTTGGTTGATGATGCATAGATTGTTTGATACGGCACGATTGATTCCATTGGGATGGAAACTGATGTGCATAAAAAGAATGATAATAAAATAAATCTAGCATAGTTTATAGAAAAACGCAACATTTAATTTAACAAAATTAGATCTTCCGTTACAGTTCAGATAGGGTGTTACATATTGGCTGTGCGGACGCTAGGAGAAGGAATCTGCCCGTCTGCCTGCGTCCGTTCCAGAATGCTAAGAATCCCTAAGCATTCTGCATCTACGCTGTGGCACCGGACGGTCGCGGCACCCAGTCCGCCCCGGCCTAAGGCCGTAAGCTAAAGGTGCCGCTGCGGCTTCGCCGCCTGTGTACGGAACAGAATGCCAAGGGATTCTAAGCATTCTTCCAAAGCCGCCGGCAGACCGGGCAGATTCCTTCTCCCAGCTGTTTCTGACAGGCAGTACATGAAATCTTCTGTCTGTAACGGCTGTATCAGATGAATGATCTCAATCAGCAGTTCACAGTTCAGGGTTCTGGAAGATGAATTTATCGTTCTCATTGTAAGGCTTATCAAAAGCAGCCGGGTGAGAGGAGCAGTCCCGTCTTCCTGTGACGTTGGAAGAATGCTTAGAAGCCCTTAGTATTTTGTTCGATACACAGGGGGCGAAGCCGCAACGGCACCTTTAGCTTACGGCCTTAGGCCGGGGCAGACTGGGTGCCGCGACCGTCCGGTGCCACAGCGCAGATGCAGAATACTTAGGGGTTCTTAGCATTCTGGAAAAGTCGCAGGAAGACGGGACAGCGCCTCTCATCCGGCGTCCGGATATTCACAAATGTAACACATTATCCGAATTATTACATACTGGCAAAGCTTAAGTTAATGACATGATGCTGGGGTCAAAAGGTCATCAGATGAAAAATTGTATTAATTGTTTGCGAATTGCATGATTTTTAATTGAGTTTGAATATGCGTATCATATTGTAAATTAGACTCAATTCTAATTCAATTAACACAATTTGAGCCTTCCATACCTTTTGACCCCAACATCATGACATTGGTACAAATAATGTGTTACATATTGGCTAGCCGGACAGCTCCCCTCACCCGGCTGATCTTGATTAGCTTTATAATGAAAACGAAAAATACACTGGTAAAACTCTACATCTCTGTCAGTCCGATCTAATCGCCATACTTACGAGCGTCAATCTTTATCAAATGCTTCAGGATTATGACACCCGTAAGTCAGTGCTTTTGGGCAGAATTTAGCATCGTTAATATAAGTAATGAGTAACAGAATCAGAAGCTTTTGCGTAATGCTTTCCATAAACAGCTGGGAGAGGGAATCCGCCCGGTCTGACAGCGGCTTTGGAAGAATGCTAGAAGCCCTT
>CANDMV010000265.1 GCA_947385875.1 uncultured Eubacterium sp.
TTCTGGCGACTTTTCCAGAATGCTAAGAATCCCTAAGCATTCTGTATCCACGCTGCGACCGCCCGGTGCCGCGCTGTCGTGGGCGACATAAAAAGGCATATCCCCAACCAGCCCGATCCCATTCCTTCCTGCATATAGGTGCAGTGCGTTCCACTGCCGAAAGAAAATAAACTTATATCATGATACCCGATTGTATACATTTCCCAGAGCTTTCCAATCAAAGAATCATCGCCGTATTCCTTATGGAGTTCTTTCTTCAAATGATTGATCAAAATCACGCCTTCAAGGGGATCATTTAAATGATGCACATTATGCATCCGCATTCTTGCACCTGTTTCTTTTCGTAATAATTTTGGCAGGACGGATAATTTCGTATAATGACCGATTTCCAGATCCTTCCACTCATCCGATTCAAAGTCTATGATCACTGATTTCATAAAATTATTTACCAGGCTGTAGAGGTGGATCAGAACTATTTCAATATTCACGAATATATCCCTTTCCCTGCAATAGTATCCTTTGCAGGGAAATTCAGGAATGACATATTGCAGAGCATCTACCTCTATCAGCTTCCGGCCTTGTATCAGGCATGACAGGGCCTTGTCATAATCCTGCCTGCAAGAATGTACATACCCCATAAAACAGCAGGCTTTTATTTTAAAAATATTCAGTATCTGTACATGTTCTGTCCAATGATATGCACAAATCTGCTGCCATCGTTCCCGAATCCTGTTTGATACTACATCATAATCTTCCACCATACTACGTTAATACATATGATGCACATAAATGCTTACACAGTCATCCTTGAACTCCTTCATTATATTCTCAATATAAAATATTTGCTTTTTCAAAATCGTGTTTATGTCCTCATCTGTTTCTAGCAGCTGTCCTTCATAACCTTCCTTTAAATATTCCACAATACTGCCCCCCTTTCTTCCCTGCTGCATAGATAATTGTCATATCCAAACGTAGTTGCACTATTTTTGTATTATAGTGCCTTATACAAAAAAGACAAGAAAAACTTTTATACAGCAGAGTTATCACCTAAATAATTTTAGAACCAGAGAACATCATGAAACGTACAGCTGCAGAAAGCAAATTTAATTATATTGAAAAAATCCCCTGCCTGTTTCTTTATTATACAGCACGCAGCAGGACAGCATCTGTGAATCTGCACCATCCTTCTTATTACTCATCGATCCCGGCAGTGATGATAAACAATCTTCCGAAAGCTCTTCGATCAGCGATCCCGGCATATAGAACAAAAACTTCCTGCCGTCCTCCAGTCCATACGGCTTCGAAGCAATGTATAGTACTCCATCTTCAATCCATTCTTCTCCTTCTTCCTTTTCTGTGACAATCTCACGAAGCAACATGGAATAAGTATACTCATCGATCTGCCTGATCTTTTCAAACCGTCCACTGAAATCGCAGATATAGCACATACCATTAGGATAATCTTTGTCAGCCATATTTTCGTGATCAAAATACTGTCCCTCAAACGATCCATCCTGCTTTAAATTCAACGTTGTTCCAGATGAGCTGGCGCCGCTTGCAAATAAAAGTTCCACAGGAAACATATCTTCAGGCAACACATTTTTTATCTTTTTCTTCGTACCGCTCTTTTCCTGCCGCATATTTTCTTCGTCATAGTAACGGGATCCGATTTTTTCAGCTTCCTTCATTTTTTGATCTGAAACGATCTGATCTTTTTGCATATTCATTACATCCCCTGCTGCGGTTCCTTCCACATACTGCCGCGGCGAAGTCGTCAAAAAACATATCGCAGCTATGCAGCAGGTTAAGACCGATATCATTACCATCCAAAATGCAGGTTTCTTGTATTCTAATACCGATGTTACCCTCCGCTTTACTCCCACCTCCCCAAATGCAGGAGGACAGGCAAGCACCATCCTGAGCTGTCTGCTGCAGTTTATTAATGTATATAAATACAGCTTTTTTTCATCATCATTCAGCCCCCTAATAACTTTTTCATCACATGCCAGCTCAAGATCTCTGCACAGCAGAATATATGCTGCCCACGATAACGGATGAAAACAGTAGACCGTCAGCAGCAGATAGCCAAGCAGCTTCCACCAATGATCTTTCCTTCTGATATGCGCCTGCTCATGCGCAAGTATATAAGCCATCTGACTTTCCTGCGTACTGGAAGAAAGATAGATCTTCGGACGGATTATCCCAAGTATAAATGGAGATTTTACCTGATCTCCAATCCATATATTATCCCGCAGACAAATAGCTTCAGAAACGCTCTTATGCAGACGGACATAACTAATCAGAGCATATCCAAGCAGACAGCATATTCCGATCATCCATGTAATCCCCGCCGCATATATCAAAATATACACAGATCCTAATCCTGCCACAGTTCCACTTAGGTCTGCTTCTGCCGCCGACTCATGATAATCTGCTTTCACCGGCACATTAGAATCTCCTGCTGTCAATGTATCAGAGCCTGTTTCTTCCGCGGTTTCTAATTTTTGTTGATTTGGCATATTCACAAAAAACTTCCCGAACTGCGCTTCCTCTCTGCTAACAGCTGACTGCTTTGATGAATCACGGATCATGTCAGAATCTATCGTTTCAGCACTTGGTACCAGACTGAATGTACTTTCAAATGAGACTGGACATACAAGTCTGAACGCTACAATTCCCCATAACATACAATTCATCCATTTAGGAGCTTTGTATAGCACCAATCGCAGAATTATAACCGCTAATATAAGCCAGCCTGCAGCAATACTCATATTCACCAGTTTAATAAAAATGTCTGCCATCTTCATACCTCCCTTATTCAGCCATAATCCTATACATTTCGTTTTGCTTATGTATTATCTCTGCCATCTTCATACCTCCCTTATTCAGCCATAATTCTATGCATTTCGTTTTGCTTATCTATCATCTCTTCCATCTATAATTCTGTGTATTTCTTCTGTTTCTTCCTGTGTAAGCGGCCTCCCTTTTGTGAAGGCCGCGATAAACGCCGGAAGAGAACCATCAAAGCTGTCTTCTACATATTTCCGGCTCTGCAGTGAATAAAACTCATCTCTGGAAATCACTGAGGTCACAATTCCGTTATCATTTCGAAACAAACCTTTATCGCACAAGCGCCGCAGCACATTATGTGCCGTAGTACGCTTCCAGTTAAATTCGACCGCTGTGAGTTTTACAAGCTCTGATGATGTAACAGGCTCATGCTGCCAGATTAAATCAGCGTAACGTGCTTCAACCACTCCTAATTGTATTTCCTGCATTTAAATCCCTCCTTGCAGACCACATGCTGTGGTCTCGTATACAGACTACACTATGTGGTCTGCATTGTCAAGATTGAATTTATCGATTTCATTTTAAACATATCAAAAACAACCGGCGTGCAGATAGCGATCAATGTAACAATTCAGATAATGTGTTACATTGATGGATACCCGGACGTTGGTTGAGGGGGGGGGGGGGGGGGGGGGTGGGTGGGTTTTGTGATTTGTTTTAAAACAATCAAAGATATTTTTGTTGAGT
>CANDMV010000266.1 GCA_947385875.1 uncultured Eubacterium sp.
GCGGCACCTAGTCCGCCCCGGCCTAAGGCCGGAAGCTAAAGGTGCCGCTGCGGCTCTGCCGCCTGTTTATTGAACAGAATGCCAAGGGCTTCTAAGCATTCTTCCAACGTCGCCAGAAGACGGGACAGCTCCCCTCACCCGGCTGTTCTTGATAAGCCTTGCAATGAAAACGATAACTGTATTAGTGGAATTTGAATATTTTGTTGTGAACCACAGATCACTGATAGGATACAGCTGTTTATTTAAGTCGTTACATAAAATCTTCCATACGTAATGACTATATCAGAATTAGAAAGAGCTGAGATTCATGGTCAGCAGTTCACTGTTTAAATCTCTGCCGATGTATTTATTGACTTCATTGTAAGGCTTGTCAAAAACAGACTGGTGAGGGAAGCCGGACCGTCTTTTCGTGACGTTGGAAGAATGATTAGAAGCCCTTAGTATTCTGTTCAATAAACAGGCGGCAAAGCCGCAGCGGCACCTTTAGCTTCCGGCCTTTGGCCGGGGCGGACTAGGTGCCGCGACCGTACGGTACCACAGCGTAAACACAGAATGCTTAGGGATTCTTAGCATTCTGGAAAAGTCACGAAAAGACGGTCCGGCTTCCCTCGCCAGTCGTCCGGGTACCCAAAATGTAACGCCTTATCTGAACTGTTCCATCAAAAGAATCTTTGTGCAAATTTGCTCATGTACAATAATTGCCATCTGAACTATTTTCTGCTATAATAAATCCAAATGTGTAAAAAGCGTTAATAAATCATATAAAACAGCACATGGCCGCATTGAAAATGCCTATATTGTATCGGATAAGGCATGATTTAATCGGGCATTAATATAAGAATATTAGAATACTTTTCATTCAAGAGCTGCCATCATTAGCGTTCGCGGGTATATACAGGCGGTATTTTTGGCAAATCATATCGTTCACGAATATAGTACAGACTTCTTAACCTAACCGGCGGTTTCCATTTTTATAGTAGCAGAAACCGACTGCAAATCTTAAAATTTGTTTAAAAATATATTAAAAATTATAAAATGATTTGAAATTGATGCACATAAATGCTTTCATAAACAGTAACAGTGAAAGTATCGTTACTATAGATTAGCTTCAGGAATGCGCATAAGCTGTGTATTCCCTTAGAATATAAAAGGTAACAAAGAATCTGAGCTGTTACCCATAAACACAAGGAGATTAAACAAACATGGAGAATCTGATTGACAAACGGCAGATTACTGCCAGAGTTACCAAGATCACTTGGGAACGCATCTGGCTGCATCTGGAGGTCGAGGTTGCGTATGCCGAGGATGCGGACAAAGACAGCGGGCTAGCTTTTTATCTTATCAACGGTCTGTTTGAGCCGAAGGCAAAGCTGAAAGTGACTGGAGTGGATGGCAATACCTACAAGTTAAAGCTGAATATTACCAATCCGGGAACGGGCCTGTGTCTTCCGCAGGGGACGTATTCTTTGGTAATCTGCCAGAATAAGCGTCAGATGGCGAAAGCCGAGATTGCAGAGTCGCTTGTGAAGGATATGAGCAATGCTTCCAGAAACTTTTTATACGGCGGGCGAGCGAAAGTATATTCAGTCACCTTTTACGTAACAGAAGGGGATGAAGGACTTCCATTTATTATGTATGTACTCGCAGGCGGCAGGACTGGAATCAGCGCACCGGTTGCTCATAATAAAAAAGGGTTCCATCCGAAGGAAGAGCTAAAAAAGCAGTATTCGAAAGTGAACAAGCCGTTTAAAGTGGATCTGTATTGGAAATATCGGAAAAAATATAAGAATAAGAGCAAAAAAACGGTAATTTTATTTATGTCAGAGCAGAGTACCAGCATCAGTACGAATCTAAAGGCAGTGAAAGACCGCATGATTGCAAGGGGAATGGATAAAGATTATGTGATTTTGGAATCTTACCGCTCTTCTGTGACTACGCCGCGCATGGGATTACAGAGCTGGCTGGATACGCTGAAGAAAATGGCAATGGCTGATTTTATTTTTCTGGACGATCATGCACCGCTTCTGGACTGGCTGATTGTGGACAAGGATACGACGATTATACAGCTGTGGCATGCCGGAGCAGGTTTTAAGGCATCCGGCTACAGCAGATGGGGACATATCGGGTGTCCGGCGCCTTACAGCTGCCACAGGCAGTATAAATACGGGATTGCGGGATCTAAAAATATCGCTCATTTCTTTTCAGAAGTGTGGGGGATTAATGATTCACAGGTGCTTCCAACAGGTATGCCGCGTATCGATGAATTTTTAGATGAAGATTACCGCAGCAGAAAGACAAAAGAGCTGTATGCAAAATATCCGATGTGTAAAAATAAAAAGGTGATTTTATTCGCGCCTACTTATCGGGGGAAAAATAAGGCGACAGCGTATTATCCTTACGAGCTGATTGATTTTGAACGTCTGTACGAGCTGTGCGGCGATGAATATGTGGTACTGTTTAAAATGCATCCGTGGGTTGCGGCGGAGGTTCCGATTGAGGAAAAGTATAAAGACAGGTTTGCAGATGTAGGAAAGTATCCGAATATTAATGATTTGTTTTATTTTACGGAGCTATTGATTACGGATTATTCGTCTAATATATTTGAATATTCGTTAATGCGCAAGCCGATGCTGTTTTTTGCTTTTGATGAGATTCAGTATTCATTTTCCAGAGGCTTTCACAGAGCATATGAAGAATCTGCGCCGGGAAAGGTCTGCCATACCTTCGATGAGGTGCTGCGGGCGATTGTCGAGAAGGATTTTGAGTATCCAAAGGTAGAAGAATATGTGGAGAAGCATTTTGATTATATAGACAGCCATGCGTCTGATCGTGTAATTGACTGGATTATTCTGGGCCAGCTGCCGGATTCTGTAAAGAAAGACCTGGCAGAGGATGCAGCGATTAACAAGGAGCTTGAGACGCTGGACTTTAAGCCGTAGGGTTTGATCAGAAAGCTGATGAATAAAGTTAGAAATAGGATTTATATCATTGAGTGATAGAAGCCGATGAATAAAGCTGATATTTGGATTTGATTCATTGAGTCAGAGAAGCTGATGAAGCACAGCTGAAAATGAAGGAGAGTTAAATGAACATTGCGATTATATTTGCCGGCGGAAGCGGGGTTCGTATGGGAGCCGGTATTCCGAAGCAGTTTTTAGAGATCAACGGAAAGCCTGTGATTGTCCATACACTACAGCTCTTTCAATACCATGACGAGATCGACAAGATTTATATATCTGTATTAGAGGATTATATCGGCTATATGAAGGAGCTGGTAGATGAGTACCGCCTTCATAAGACCGCGAGCATTATTCCGGGCGGAGATACTGCGCAGGATTCCATTTATAATGCGTTGAAAA
>CANDMV010000267.1 GCA_947385875.1 uncultured Eubacterium sp.
ATCGGCATAGAACAAAGCAGGATGGAACAAAGCAGGATAGAACAAATCGGCATAGAACAAAGCAGGATGGAACAAAGCAGGATAGAACAAATCGGCATAGGTCAAAGTCCAAGAGAGGAGGAAATGTGGAAAGCAGCAGACCAGCTGGCACTGCCTATGTATCTCGCAATGGATGAAATCTTTGCCATACAAGAAAATACAATGATGCAGAAAGCGAAAAATGCGAAACATAACGAAACATAGCTGAAGAATAAAAAGCGGATTTAGACGATATTGGCAGGAGAACCAGAAAGCAGGAGGCAGGTAAAATGAATGAACAGTATGTGCAGCAGGCTGAGCTGAACAAAGAATTGAATCAGCTGGAAGGGCTGTTTGAGCAGATTAAAAATGGAGATATATATCTTTATGCAGATTATATTCCCTGTGCCGTAGTATCCGGGCTTAGTGCCGAATACGATCTGGAGTACAAAGACTACAGTGGTATCGGCAGGATTTATGAGCAAAGCGCTTCTGCAGTATTCAGATGTATCTGCGCGGACATGTGTCAGGAAGCAGTACATCTGTACGGGCTGATGAAAGAAACAAAAATATTTGTATGCACAAAGATTTATGCATATCTTGGCCTGAAGGGTCTGATCAGGGAGAAGCTGGCGCAGATTGATCCAGAGAAAATGGAGGAGTATGAGTTTTATGCGGTATATCATTCAGTACCGGACACTCAGAGGATGCAGGCGGTCTATGATTTACTATGCCAAAACTGTGGAATAGATTTGTTCACGAAAAGCAGCAGATTACATGATTATCTAAATATGCAAAAGCCATGGGAGCCGTATGAAGGAGTATTTTCAAAACTGTATAAATCGGATGATATTTTCACGCCTGCGGAAAGGTTAGAATTTTTGGATTCGTGGATTTCGTTTTTGAAAAAGAAATATGAGAGCAGGGAGCATTCAGGGCAGGGGACGTGGGAAGAGGATTATGATCTGGCGCTGCTGGAAGAAGCCGTGGAGTATCGGGGGAAAGCCGGAGGACTTCTGGAGCTGGCACGGCTGTGCTGTCAGGCAGAGCCGTCTTTATACTGGAAGGCGCTCTGCGCGGAGGAGCTGCGCGGCGACTATGCGGGGCAGCTGGCGGTCGGGGAAGAAGCGCTGGAGAGGCTTGGGGAAAATGTGCATATACGCGGTTCGATCGCGCTTTGGACTGCACATGCTGCTTTTTGCGTAAAGGAATATGAAAAGGCGGAAAGATATTGTCGTCAGGCAGTTTCGGCAAATCTGTCGATGGGGGAGTACCTTCTGGTGTCAGCATGGTCCCGTGAGCCGGAAAAATTGAACGCATATGCGATAGAAAAGCTGTTGGGAAGGTGTGACGATGATGATAGCAACATAGAATGGCTGATGGGGGTGTTAGAACGGCCGACAGTAGAGATGCAGTTTCTCTTTGGGGATTACAGCGCACTGACAGATTTGTACGATCAGGAAAAATTGATAAATGGAGATATAGGAGATGTGGGATGCGGGATTATCCTGCTGCTGCTTTCTATCGGAAAAGACCGTGAATGGAAGGCAGGGTGCCGGTATCTGGCAGCTCTGTTGGACAATTATTATATTTGGCCTTCTTCCGCTGGATATATCCAGAAATTAAAAGAAGAAGAAGGAGGAGCCGGCAAAGTCAGTATTTTTGAGACCTATTTTTTGAAATGGAAAGACAGGCAGCAGACAGGGGATGAACTGCAAAAACTGCTGCCTTATCTGGAAGTCTGGGTTGACCGCGTCATAAAGGACAGCGCTTTCGGTAATGGGATGGAATATAGAAAAGCTGCGGGATTTGCCGCGGCGCTTGGAGAAGTAAAGGAGTCCCTCGGAGAAAAAGATGGAAAGCAGCGCACGCTTGCCGGATACAGAGAAGAATTTATTAAAAACGAAAAAAAAGAGGATTCTTTCGCGTTCCGGCGGAAAGGATTTCCGCCGGAAAAAGCTTTTACGATTTATTTAAAGATGTTTGGAATGAAAGAGCCTGCATGAAAAACGAAAGGATTGTAGTGTATGATTTATTTAGCCGCGGATACGCATGGCTCTCTGGATATGCAGAAGGTCACAGATTTCTTTGAGACAGAGACGCTGCTGACACCTCTGACCAAAAAAGATTATCTGATTATTTTAGGGGATGTCGGCCTGTGCTGGGACGATGGCAGGAAGGATGCATGGGTAAGAAATCAGCTTCAGAAGCTGCCGGTTACGACACTCTGGCTGGACGGCAATCATGAGAATTTTCCGCTGCTGGCGGAATATCCAAAAAAACGCTGGCATGGAGGATATGTTCATGTAAACGCGCCGGATCTGCTGCATCTGATGCGGGGATACAGTTACGAGATCGAAGGACGGCTGTTCTGGGTCTTTGGAGGCGGCAGTTCGGTTGATAAGGCTTGCCGTACACAGGGGATTGACTGGTGGCCGCAGGAGATGCCGTCTGAGGAAGAATACAGACGGGGACTGCAAAGCCTGAAAGAGCATGGGTATCGGGCAGATTATATATTGACACATACAGCGCCGTTTCATATTGTGCAGAAATTAACAGAGCATGTACTGCCCGGTGAGGAAGAGCTTCAGCAGTATCTGATGGGTATTTCTAAGCGGGCAGTGTTTCGGGAATGGTATTTTGGTCACTGGCATATGGATATTACGGTGAACGAAAAATATCACGGACTGATGGAGCAGGTCGTAAGGCTGAATCTGTGATGGAGCAGATGTATCGTCAGGCAAAAAATAGATGAAAGGATGTAAATGAAAGGAAGGGACAGCTATGAATTTTTATATCGGCGACCTGCACTTTGGTCACCAGTCAGTGATTGAGTTTGACAAAAGGCCCTTTCAGGATGTGGAGGAGATGGATCAAAGGCTGATTCAGCTTTGGAATGAGAAGGTATCCAAGGACGATCAGGTGTATGTATTAGGGGATTTTGCGTTTCGAAATAAAAAGCCGGCGGAATGGTATTTAAGTCAGCTGAAAGGCAGCAAGCATCTTATCATCGGCAACCATGACCGTAAGCTGCTGAAAAATGAGACTGCGATGGGATATTTTCAGTCGGTGGATAAGATGATGCATGTCAAGGATATGGGCCGCCAGATCTGCTTATGCCATTACCCTGTGATAGACTGGTTTGGGATGTACTATGGGTCATGGCATATATACGGGCATATCCATAACGGCGGGAATGAATCTACTCAGTATATGAAAAAGCTGGAAAGGGCATTGAATGCGTCCGCGTGCATCAACCATTATGCACCTGTGAGCTTTGAAGAGCTGGAAGCTAATAATGCAGAATG
>CANDMV010000268.1 GCA_947385875.1 uncultured Eubacterium sp.
ATCTTAAGTTAATGACATTGTTTCACACCCTGACCAGACACCCGCTGTCTGGTCAGGGCCAAAGAATGCGGCTTTGACTGGGGTGTGAAAAGTAACCACTAATTTAATATGTATGTTCTATAGAGAAATCGGAGAAATTTCCTAATAGAATAAAAAACATCTGACAGATTTTCTCTGACAGATGCTTTCTTCTGCATCATATTCAATGCACAGAGGAATTCTCTGGTATTGCCAGTTCGCGTTCCTGACCCGTGAAAGTAAACTTTTTCCGTTTACGCTGCGGCATCGGATGGTGCTGATTTTATAGGTTTTCCGGAAGCTGTTCAACTTCTTCAACAGTAAGCTCACAGTATTCAGCAACTTCTTCGATGGTAAATTTACCTTTTTTCAGCATTCTCCCTGCAGTTTTCTTTTTTGCTTCATCTATACCAAGTATTTTTCCCTGGCTGATTCCCTGGCTGATTCCCTGGCTGATTCCCTGGCTGATTCCTTGGTTTAAAATAATTCTTGCCTCTGTTTCTATCAGTGCTCCGCCCATAATATCACCTACACCTTTCTTTACATTCTCATACTTCTGCGCAATCTCTTTTATTACGTCGCTAGAAAGCTCAATAATTGTCCGTTTGTCAAATGCGCCGATGATTCCCTGTTCTTCCAGATTGTTGAGTCTATTCAGTATTTCTTTGTATTCTGATTTAAGATCTGCTAGCTTCTGTTCATTTTCATTGCATTCCTGAAAGCTGTCCTCATGCGAAAAAATGTAAAATGGAATCAGCATCAACAGACGTTTCTTAAAAATATCGTCCAGTGAATATGACTGCACTTTCATTATAGGTATGTCATACTGCACGGTTCCGCCCGGCGTTACAATCACGTATTTCATTTTATCCGGTGACTTTTTGCGTGTGCGCAGGTACAGAACCGCTGTGTTGGGGAATGTTACAGTCAGTGTTTCCTCTGTAATTTCGCCCTCATCAAGTGCTATTTGTGAATCGTACTCGAAAAGCCTTATTGTCATTCTGCCGTCCGGATAGCTGCTTTCGCACTCCAGATGGTACTTTTTGGTTTCTGCTCCGGTTATCCGGAAATTGGTGTCCGTTATCCGTCTCTGATCTGCTTCATCCTGCTGGTCTATGAAATGTTCATTCGGAAAAAACTCTATTTTTTCATCCCCGATATAGTTTTCCCCGAAAATTTCGTTAATCACAGGAATGATCAGTTTCCGGCAGTCGTTCAATATTGTACGGAATGCCCCATCATATACATCACTCATTTTTGCATCCTCTCTTATTTATGGTTTAATCATAGCATTTATTGATGATGTATTCAATACATTTTATCCATACGCCAAAAACATGCATGTGTCTTGGCGGTAAATACCCATGACCGGACTTTCTCCAGTAAAATTAGTGCCATACTCAGAACACATAGAAAAAACGACCCGCTCTAGCGGACCGCTTTTTCGAGGAGTTTAGTTATGAAAATGTTTAATCTATGATAAATGAACTAGTTGTTAGTCGGAGCCAACGACTACGCGCGCGCTCTCTGCTTGCCGTCAACTCCATTGGATACTAAGAGTATACCCTCAAAATGTGTCTGAATTGTGTCAAAACCCTAAAAGAATAATAAACTAATTCTTAATATTTCAGAAAACAGTTTCTTCTACTTAGATTTAATTTTCTTATCATTTAATAATTCTTCTGTAACAGGAATCACTTTCTTCACCGCAGACGATGTCACAAGATACATACTGCCGTCCAAAGCAAAGCATTCCTCCGGCAGATAGTTATGTTTTTCCTCGATCATCTCTCCCGATTCCAGACTCCGGACTGCCTGCTGCGCATAATAAGGTGCCAGCGGGCTGCACTCAAAGGCTGCATTCAGCTTTCCCTGATAGACTGCCTTAAGACCGTCATAAGAAGCGCCAAAGGATAGAATAATGATTCCTCCATCTGCTCCATAGAGCAGGCCTGCCTCATCCAAAGAGCTGCAGACTTCCAGCGCTGCATGGTCGTTCTGGCATAGAATCACATCTATGTCTGTATATTGTTCCAGACAATCTGCCATCATCTGTCTGACTGTATTCTGCCCGGAATGATCGCGGCTCTGTGTCAAAATCTTCCAATTACGGTTACGCTCCATATACTTCGCAAACCCTTCCATCCTTCCAGACTGCTC
Source organism: uncultured Eubacterium sp. (assembly GCA_947385875.1). Lineage (GTDB taxonomy): Bacteria > Bacillota > Clostridia > Lachnospirales > Lachnospiraceae > Eubacterium_J. The sequence continues at coordinate 2,179 of CANDMV010000268.1, forward strand.
CATCATGCCTGACGTACCGTTCATAAGCAGAATGCGCTTCAGACCGCCGTTCTGCCCCAGGCGGGTCAGAGTTTTGTAAAGCCACTGGCCTGCACATTCTCCCTCTAATATATAATCAGGGCCATACCAAGCCTTATAGTAGCGCGGCCTGCAGTCTATCCTTCCGTTCAGTATAATCACCGGAATCTTGGCGTGATAGGCTTCTTTTAACACAGCCGTCCATCCGGTAGAAATAATCGGATCAATCAGAATATAATCCACCTGCTCTTGAATAAAATTTCTTACAGCCGATACCTGCCTGCCATGACTTCCGTCTGCATCTACAAAATACAGCTGATACCCGTTTTCTTCACAAAAAGTCTTCATACAAGAATCAGTTACCGCAATACGCCAGTCCGACTCATGGCCTGCCTGAGCAAACCCGATTTTAATGTATGTCTGCGGCAGAAGCGCCAGTGCTTCCTCCCTGACGGAATACTGCTTATGGCCTTTGCCTGTCACCGGGCCATAGTCCATCTGACTGCCATAATCCTTGTTTAAAAATGCAGCAGACAGCAGCAATATGCATAAGCATATCACTGCTGCCGCTTCTACTCCCTGTCTAATTCCTCGTTTCAGACCAATGCGGGGCACTTTGAAATGTCCATTTGATTTATCATTCATAATCAGCGGACACAAAACTGATAGCTTGTTTTGGATTGGTATACTTCATTCGCCTTTATCATCGGGCTTTCAAAATTCGGTTCATTCACCGCATTCGGATAAAACTGCGACTCCAGACACAATCCCTGGCGCCTCTCATATACAGCTCCCTGCTTGCCATTCTGCGTCGCAATAAAGTTGCCGGTATACAGCTGCACACCCGGACGGTCTGTATATGCTTTCATCTCAATGCCGGTACTCGGCGCATATACCTGTGCCATCAGCTCAAATGCTCCTTTTTCACTCTTGTCCAGCACATAATTATGATCGTATCCAAAACCATAACCTAGCTGAACATCGTCTGAGTCTATGTCGCGTCCGACTGTCTTTGGCTCGTTAAAATCCATAGGAGTCCCTTTTACCGGCACGATCTCTCAGATCGGAAGAGCGTCGTGTAGGGAAAGAGTGTGTGAATATGTGTAG
>CANDMV010000269.1 GCA_947385875.1 uncultured Eubacterium sp.
CAGGCGGCGCAGCCGCAGCGGCACCTTTAGCTGCTGACATTCAGTCAGGGCGGACCAGGTGCCGCGACCGTACGGTGCCACAGCGTAAACGCAGAATGCTTAGGGCTTCTTGCATTCTGGAACGGACGCCGGCAGACCGGGCGGATTCCCTCTCCCAGCGTCCGGCCGGCCAATATGTAACACCCTATCTGAAGTGTTACTTTCGGATAGCCGGAAAAGCTAAAATCTATAAAAATGCTTGTTGACAAATATTTAGAAATGGAATACATTAGAATTAATTAATTTAATTAAGATTAATTAGCTAATTAAGTAAATAAGTGTTTTATAAGATTATATAGAAATTGAGGATGAGGAATTATGCCGAAAGCAGTTAAATTGGCAGACATAGCAAATCAATTAGGCGTCAGCACAGTTACAGTGTCAAAAGCATTGTCCGGCCAGCGGGGGGTCAGCGATGAGGTGCGTGCAAAGATCAAGCAGCTGGCAGAAGAGATGGGATACGTAAAGACGGTAGGGACGGATAAGTCAAGAGAGCATAAGAGCTATACGATCGGGATTGTAGCCGCAGAACGCTACCTGGGAGAAAATCAGTCTTTTTATTGGAGAATATATCGGGAATTGTCACAGAGGGCTATGCGTAAGAATTGTTTTGCCATGCTTGAGGTGATCAGCTTTGAGGAAGAACAGAAGATGAGTATGCCGAAGATGGTGACAGAAGAAAAAGTCGATGCCGTCATTGTTTTAGGGACCTTCAAGGTGGAATTTGCCCAGTATCTGCGGGAAAATGTGCGCCTGCCGCTGATCTTATTGGATACATCAGGCAACGAAGGCGAATATGATTCTGTAGTAAGCAACAATATGATGGGCGCTTATCAGATGACTAATTATTTATTTCAGCTGGGACATTCCAAGATCGGATTTGTGGGCACAAGACTGATGACTGCGAGCATAGACGACCGTTATTTTGGATATTTAAAATCTATGATGCATCACGGCATCAAAATGCGTGAAGACTGGATTATAGATGACAGAGACCGTGAGACGGGACAGATTGATTACAGCCAGTACTGCCGTCTTCCTGAGGAAGACATGCCGACTGCATTTTTCTGCAACAACGATATAGCAGCTATGGCAATGATACGCAGGCTGACAGATCACGGGTATGAAGTGCCGGAAGATGTATCTGTCGTAGGCTTTGACAATTATATCAATGAGCCATTTCCGAAGCTTGGCATTACTACGTATGCGATTAATACAAAGGAAATGGCCAGAAGAGCGATTCATATTCTGGTGCATAAGCTGGAAAACCCAGACTATAGTACGGGAGTTTACCTGATCGGCGGCAGGTTTATAGAGCGGGAGAGTGCGAAAAAGATTGGGCCGCCGGTGCCTTTTGTGTAGGTGTTGTGCTGCTTGGATGCCGGGTGAGGGGAGATGGTCCCAGCACCCGGCTGTTTTTGGAAAGGAGAGGCTCCTGAAAGACAGCGATGCATTAAAAAATGCAGAAAATATAGAAGATCAATGTTATTATAAAGTATCAGATGTCACGCGTAGTTTTCAAGACAGCCTTTCTCATAAAGGTACATTCCATGATGATCAATGGCTCGGATTAGATCTGCAAGCTGTCTTTATCCCTGCGACAGAAATGCTGTCTCATGCAGATGGATTTTTGGCTGTGAACCAGAAATATAATATGCCGTTTGATCGAACACAGACAGATATTGTTGTAAATGCTTCATTACCAGAGACACGGGAAATCTTTTGTGGGATGAGCCGGAAGCAAACCTAAATCCTGAGTTATATCCGTTGGCTGCAGAGATTTTGTTGGAACTACAAGAAAATGGAGTTCAAAATTTTGCAAAATATTCAGAGATTCGACGTACAAATAAGGAGCAGGTGATGTTTCATAATCTATATAAGAGCCAAAAATAAATAAAAGAATTGACTTTTCTGAGAAGATATGCTTATATTAAGTTAAAATAAATTAAATAACTCTAAAATAAGCTAATAAAATTAAGCTGAAAAGAATTGAGCAGGAGAAAAGGTCATGAGAATCAAATACGATGAGAATAAGAAAATGTTTAAGCTGGATACGGACAATACGACGTACATCATCGGGCTTGCACCGGAAGGATATGTGGGACATGTCTATTATGGAAAAAAACTGAAGGAATTCGGCGGATACTATCGTCTGCGTACGCAGGAGCCTCCGTTTACGCCGTCTGTAAATGAGCGGGAGAAATCTTCTTTTCTGGATTATTTCCCGATGGAATATCCGACAGGAGGAATCGGGGATTACAGAGAGAGCTGCATCAACGTAAGAAATGAAAAAGGCTGCATGGGTGCAGAGCTGCTGTTTCATTCTTACAGCATTGAGGAAGGTAAGCCGCAGCTGGACGGACTGCCGGCAGCGTTTGGCACGCCAAAGGAGGTGCAGACGCTTCGCATTTTATGCACGGATGCGGTGCTCGGCCTGGAAGTGGAGCTGATGTATTCTGTATTTGCGAAAGAGGATGTCATCACAAGGAGCGTGAAGGTACACAATGCCGGAACGAATGTACTGCGGCTGGATAAAGCGTACAGTGCCTGCTTAGATCTGGATAATCAGGATTTTGAGATGATAAGCCTGTGCGGCACATGGGCAAGGGAGCGCCATATACAGAGAGCAAGGGTAAGCTATGGCAGGCAGTCGGTATCTTCCGGAAAAGGGGAGTCCAGTCATCAGGAGCACCCGTTTCTGGCACTTGTGACACCGGATACGACACAGGAGCATGGGGAAGTCTACGCTATGAATTTTGTTTACTCCGGCAACTTTCTGGCACAGGCGGAGCGTACACAGTTCGATCAGGTCCGCATGGTGATGGGGATTTTGTCAGAAGAGTTTAGCTGGAAGCTGAATCCGGGAGAAACTTTTCAGGCGCCGGAAGTCGTTATGATATACTCAGCGCAGGGACTGGGGAGGATGACGCGTTGTTTCCATGATTTTTACAGAAACCATATGATCCGCAGCAGGTATAAAGATAAAAAACGCCTGGTGCTGATTAATAACTGGGAGGCTACATATTTTGAGTTTGACAGCAAAAAGCTGCTGAGTATTGCCAAAGAAGCTAAGAAATGCGGCATTGAGATGCTGGTGATGGACGATGGATGGTTTGGAAAAAGGAACTGGGACGACAGCTCACTGGGAGACTGGACGGTAGACGCGGCGAAAATACCGGAAGGGCTGCCGAAGCTGG
>CANDMV010000270.1 GCA_947385875.1 uncultured Eubacterium sp.
GACAGCTGTTACTGCTTTGATGCCGACACACACGAACTTAAAATTGCCGTATAAAAGCAGTCAGACTACAGGATGGATGTACCGGGAAACAGCCGGCACATCCATGTTTTTTAATCCATAGCCAGAAGAAAACACATTGAATTTGAAATGCCGGAATGATATGATAAAGAATAAACAAATCCGGTATAATATTTTAGCGCAGACACCTGCCAGTACCAGATAACAGGATGACGCATAAGGAGGAATGAATTTATGCCACAGGCACTGCAGAACCTAATAGATCAGTATATAGCAGAGGTCAGGAAAATATACGGATTATTCCTACATCAGATTATACTATTCGGCTCCTACGCAAGAGGGGATTATAATGCAGATTCGGATATAGACATTATGATACTGCTGGACATTTCAGACATGGAATTAAAAGCATACAGCCGGCAGCTATCTTATATGACATATGATTTTAACCTGGACAATGACATCGACATAAAGCCGATTGCCAAGAGCCAGGCGCATTTTAATAAATGGAGCGAAAACTATCCGTTCTACAGCAGCATCCAAAAAGAGGGGGTTGTATTATATGGAAAATCCTAAAGAGGATACCGGCACCAGAAAAGACCTGTGCCTTTACCGGCTCCAGACGGCAAGGGAAAACCTGAACGCATCCCGGATACTGCTTGCAGCAGGGGAGTACAAAAGCTCTAACAACCGGTCCTATTATGCCGTTTTTCATGCAATCAACGCCGTCCATGCATTAAACGGGAAATCTTTCAAGCGTCATAAGGACGCAGTAGGGAATTTTAACAGGGACTATGTAAAGAACGGGATATTCCCCAGGGAGATCGGGCGTAAAATCGGGCAGGCAGAAGAAATACGGCACGCAAGCGATTATGACGATTTTTATATTGCAAGCCGTGAAGAAGCGGAACAGCAGGCCATGACAGCAGATGAATTTATCCGGATGGCAGAAGAATACTGCATGAAGAAAATGGAGAATACACAATATTAGGAATCAAAAACGCATGAGAAAGGCGCAGGCGGTATTATGGGCTTGGCACTGATCGAGACAGAAGCAAGAATCATTTTAAACCAGGGAATCAATCAGGGAAAAATACTTGGCATGGATGAAGCAAATAAAAAAACGGCAGCCAGAATGCTGAAAACGGGAAAATTTACTATCGAAGAAGTTGCCGAATACTGCGAACTTACCATTGCAGAAGTCGAACAGCTTGCAGAAAATTTATAAATGCATATGGGATGTGCCATTCCGGCACATCCCATATTTTGTCATCAGATGCTGAACAGATCGGGTGTATTTTTACCATACCATTCCGCATAGATCTTATTTCCTTTTTCAGCCGCATTATTACGCCGTTTCACTGCATCATCCACCCGCTGTGAAAACGTGCGCTCCTGTTCTTCTAGCTCTTTCTCTCGTTCCCTGATCTTAGCCATCTTTTCCGCGATTGCTGCTTTATCCGTGTTCTGCTGCTGTGCAGCCTGTTCCAAATCTGCAGCTTCGTCCGCTAGCCTTGCCCGTTCTTCCTTAATTTCTGCTTCTTTTGCTTTTAATTCATTTAATTTCGCTTTAAAATTGTTTACAAGAGAAAATACTTTATCCATCGCCGCTCGGTATGACCGCCAGCAGTCAACGCCCATGTGCCCGATCCGGCCTGCTTTTCTCTCCTGGTCAATATTCCGGTCCAGTTCCACATTCTGATACTGTTTCAGCTTTTCTTCCACGATGTCCTGCCATTTTTCGCGGCATTCAGCGTCAAATGCCATCTTGCGGTAGTTGAAGCGTCCTTCCGGCCTGCCAGGCTCCGGCAGCTCAATACCAGCCTGCTCCATAGATTTTTTCATTCCCGTATGCTTAATCCCCTGGTCATCCGTATAATACCAGACGTATCTTTCGTGGATATGCGGTGTTGACTCGTCTACATGCATTACGGCACTGATCAGGATTATGTTGTTTCCGTACTTCTGTTTCCGCCACCGTGTAAATTCCACGTAGCAGTCCCACAGGTCATCTGGATCGATAAAACAATTCATGTTTCCGATCTGCAGGATGTTTTCAACCGGGCGGTGGCGTTCGGCTTTCATCCACTCGTCCATCGTCCTGATATACTTATAATTCCCTTTTTTCCTGTATTTTGCATTCTGCAGCTCTAATTCTTCCGTAAACATCTGCCCGTACAGTATTTTTTCAGCTTCTACAACGTCTGTCACACCCCGTATGCGTGTCCAGACTTTATTTTTTGAAGTCCTGGAATAATCAATATTACCCTTGTCATGCTTGACCGGATAATGATTATTATGCCTGGCGTACCCTTTGCCGCTGTGGAAAGACACCTTGATTCTGCGGAAAGCAGCCATATTATATCACTCCTTTTCAATGTTAAATTTTGAAGCACCAGTCTACATAACAACTTTGTATAAGAGATATAATAATTTGATATTACAGATTTGAGATGGATAATATCTATGATCGAGAGATATTTAATAAATCTGTATTACGAGATTTTCAGTTGTCAATGTAAACGGATGTCAGTTAATAATTTGTGGAATTTTTTTAGATATTCAATGCGATTCTTTTTTAGATATTCAATGTAATTCTTCAATGTGATTCTTCAATACAATTCTTCAATGCGATTCTTTTTCAATTTAATTCTTCAATGTTTTTCTTAACTTACATAGTAATTATATCATGCCGCAAATGGTAACGCAATATAGTTTTTTTAAATTTTTTGGAAAATCTTTTTCTGCATCCTCTAGCGTCCGGATGATCCGAAGCCGGAACAGTACAGACAACCCGCAACAGCCCCGAAATCATAAGTCCATATGACCCCGCATGTGTTCCATTCCTCCCGCTCCGATTTCTGCAGACGTAAACAGTAACGTAATACTGTTTTGGGAAAATACCTCCCAAAACCATTGCGCCCTGCCGGGGGCCTTTAAAACCGCAGCGTTACCGGCGTACCGCACCTGTTTTCGCAAAGCATAAGTACAAGTAACCCCAGGTCACTCTGCCTTATGCTCTGCGGATATGTATTTTTATGCCCAAAAGCATATGAAAAAGTAACCCCAGGTCACTCCGCCTTATGCTTTACGGATATGTTTTTTTGTCCAAAAACATATGATAAAGTAACCCCAGGTCACTCCGTCTTATGCTCTTAACTTGACCCACAATTATAACATATATTTTCGATAAGCAAGTAATGAGCAA
>CANDMV010000271.1 GCA_947385875.1 uncultured Eubacterium sp.
CTACACATATTCACACACTCTTTCCCTACACGACGCTCTTCCGATCTGTGGGTGCAGGAAAACAGCATGATTGCTGTGCAGCAGAAGACGGCAGAAGGAGAGATGCAGCTGGAGATGAAGGTGTATGGACTGTCTAAGGAGGCACATGCGGAAGTATATCAGGATGAGAAGTTAGCTGCGTCTGTGACACTTAGGCGGGACGGCAGCAGGATTCATGGAGAAGTCAAAGGAACTGTGAAAGTAAAGATCCGCCTTGTGGGTGAGTCTGTGCTGGAAATGACTGGAGCAGAGACTGTGATGGAAGGAAGAGATGCTGTATTGTGTCTGCAGCAGTCGCATGGGGCATTTGTGTGTACAATCAGGGATGAATAATATTTTTAATGAATCGTGTGGATTAAGCTGGCTGACACGTTATGATTTGTGTGGACAGGGTAAACATTTTGAAAGACTTTTGTTAACGGCAGTGACTGTTATCCGGATCACAAATTAGAGAGTCTGTACAATATTGCGGGAAGAAGAGTGAAGGAATTAGTTAATTTTTTCACTAACTACCTGTTTGTGCCTAAAAGCGCACAGAATGGAGGAAGTCATGGATAATAAAAAGAATCTGGGAAATGGAGCGCAGGAGTCAAATGAGCAGCGTATGATAAAAAAGCCAAATGGGAATCAGATCTTGAAAGAGGATTTTAGAAGAGATCAGGAGTCAAATGAGCAGCAGATTTTAAAAGAGGATATGCGAAAGGAAGGTTTGAGAAGAAAAGAAGATCTGAGAAAAGAAGATTTGAGAAAAAAAGATCTGAGAAAAGAAGCGCAGAAGCTGCTGAAGCAGCTGACCTTAGAGGAAAAGATCGGCATGATTCATGGTGCCCAGCTATTCCGCACTGCTCCTGTGGAGAGGCTTGGAATTCCTGCGCTTACGATGTCGGACGGACCTATGGGAGTGCGGCAGGAGTTCGAGCCGGACAGCTGGAAGGGTGCCTGCGGGAATGATGATTACGTGACATATCTTCCGTGCAACAGCGCTCTGGCATCTACCTGGAACAGAGAACTTGCAAGAGATGTCGGAGAGGTGCTGGGAGCAGAAGCCAGAGGGCGCGGCAAGGATGTGATTTTGGGGCCGGGTGTAAATATTAAACGCAGTCCCCTATGCGGACGCAATTTTGAATATTTCAGCGAGGATCCGTATCTGACAAAGGAGATGGCGGTACCTTATATCCAAGGAGTCCAGAACTGGGATGTAGCAGCATGTGTCAAGCATTTTGCTGCCAATAATCAGGAAACGCAGCGGCTGTGGGTAGATGTAAAGATCGATGAAAAGGCTCTGAGGGAAATTTATCTGCCTGCGTTCTATGATGCGGTCACAAAGGGAGACTGCTATACGATTATGGCTGCGTATAACAGACTGTATGGGGAGCACTGCTGCCAGAGTGATTTTCTGCTGAACCAGATACTTAGAAAAGAATGGGGATATGACGGAGTCGTGATCTCTGACTGGGGCGGTGTGCACGATACCGAGCAGGCGGCGAAGTCACAGCTGGATATCGAGATGTCGGTAACAAATAATTTTGATGAATATTATATGGCGCAGCCTTTAAAGAAGCTGATAGAAGAAGGAAAGATTTCGGAAGATTTTATTAATGAGAAGGTCGTCCATATCCTGATGCTGATGATACGGCTCCATATGTTGGACGGAAAAAGGAAAAGCGGTACCTATAATACGCCGGAGCATCGGCAGACGGCTCTTGCTGCTGCGCGGGAATCTGTCGTGCTGTTGAAAAATTCTTCGCACAGGCTCCCGCTTTCACCGGAAAAGACAAAGGAAGTCCTCGTGATTGGTGAAAATGCAGACCTGCAGCACGCACCGGGCGGCGGAAGCGCGGAAATCAAAGCATTGTATGAAATCACACCGCTGATGGGCATCAAATCACTGCTTGGAGGAAATGCAAAAGTAACTTATTTAAAAGGCTACTGTCAGGATCCGAAAAAAGAGGATTCGGATGTAAACTGGCAGGAAAGCAGCCTTGAAAACGGTGGAGGAGATGTCGGGAAGGCTGACAGCGTAAACAAAGGGAACGAGGAGCTTTCATGTAAAAGAAAGCAGCTTCGGGAAGAAGCAGTGAAAAAAGCAAAGGAATTTGAGCAGGTGATCTTTGTCGGCGGGCTGAATCATGAATACGACTGTGAAGGAAACGACCGCACGGATATGAAGCTGCCATACGAGCAGGATCAGCTGATTGAAGAGCTTCTGGCAGCAAATCCTAAGACAGTCATTGTAATAGTCGGAGGCAGTCCGGTAGAGATGGGCAGATGGATCGATCATGCAGACAGCCTTGTATGGAGCTGGTATGCAGGAATGGAAGGAGGCAGGGCGCTTGCCGAAGTATTGTTTGGAAAAGTCAATCCGTCAGGAAAGCTGCCGGAGACCTTTTACAAGACGCATACAGACTGCTCAGCACATGCATGGGGGAATTTTGCACAGAAAGAAACCGCTGATTATTCAGAAGGGGAGTTTGTGGGATACCGCTATCTGGATCTAAAGCAGATTGAACCGGAGTTCTGCTTTGGATATGGCTTGTCTTATACGCATTTTGCCTATCTAAATACGGACTTTAAAATGGAAGACGGAAGAGCCTATGTAGAGTGCCGGATTGCAAATGTCGGAAAAGCGGCGGGCAAGGAGACTGTGCAGGTGTATCTGGAAGACCCAAGGCGGAAAGATGACGAGATCGTACAGCGGCTGAAAGGATTCGAGAAGGTGTATCTGGAGCCGGGAGAAAGCAAAAAGGTAGTGATTGAGATTGAGGATTATCGGGAAGAAACGGAGATTCGAATCGGCAGCTCGGTGGAGGATATTCGTGTCAGCATATTTCCTTAAAGACTGAAGATTATCCGTTGCAGTTTAGCTCGGTACTTGTTCACAAAAGGCGAACTTTCAATGAGCCGGATTCTGTTACAGTGAAGCCGAAGGCTGAACCAATGTCATTAACTTAAGATTTTGTAACCGTTTAGATAAATTGTTACATATTGGCTGTGCGGACGCCGGGTGCGGGGAGCGGTTCCGTCTTC
>CANDMV010000272.1 GCA_947385875.1 uncultured Eubacterium sp.
TAAAACAAGCGGGCGTCCTGCTGCCGGGCGTCCGCTTCTTATATTGCGCAATATTAAAGCGTGATCTTTTCCACTTCAAAACCGTATTCAAGGCCGTATTTTTTAATACTTTCAATCGCCCTTTGTGCGTTGAATTTCTTCGTGAAGACTTTCGCTTCCGCGCGTTCCTTCCCGATCACCGGGTATTTCTGCCCGTCAACGACATAATTTCCGCCGTAATAATAATCTATCGTTTTGACAATGCTATTTCTGTGATAGTCTACCAGAATAAAACCGACTTCGCCCGTTTGCTTCGGTTCCGGCGCCTGCTGCCCGGTGGCCTTCTTCGGTTCCGGCGTCTTCTTTGCTTCTGCAGGCGGTTCCTGCTGCTGAACGGGCGCCCCGGTACCAGACATGCGGGCGTCGATTGCCGCGTTAATAAATTCATTGACGCTTTTCCCCTCTGTCTTCGCCGCTTCCCTGATCTTTGCCTTTTTGCCCTTCGGCACTGTCAGATTGATACGATCATAATTTTTACTGATAAAGTCATTCTGATAACTAAATTGATTGAATTTCTTTTCTTCCATGCTTTCACCTTCCATATTGTTTTTATGTCCCGCCGGGCGGTTCCCCGTTCCGCCCGGCGTTCTGGTTTATGCCTGCCTTAATTCTTCGTATATCTTCGGCGCTATCTCATTGATTACAGCTTTCTTTACGTCTTCATGGTCTAATATCATTTTGAAGAATATCGCCCCGAAGAAGCTTTCCTTCCATGCCTGCCATTCTTCCGGCGTCAGGCCCTTTTCTACTGCTGCCGCCGCTGCCGCTTCGGTGATTGCCTGCGCCTGCGGATCCGTGTTTAAAAAGTTTGTGATTGCTTCCCCTATTGTTTTTGTATTCATCATGGTTAAATTCCTTCCTTTCCTTTACTGTAATTATATTATACTCAATATTGCGCAATATGTCAATACATATTACGCAATATTTTTAAAATATTTCAGGCATAGAAAAAGCGCCAAAACACAAGGCTTTCTTGCGTTCTGGCGCCTGCTGCCGGGCGGCGTTCTCTATATCCCGTGTACGGCGTTCATTTGACAGCCGAATGTCTGTGTAAAATAAGTCGGAGTATGTCCCAGCCGTTCTTCAAGCTGCTTTACATAGGTACGGCATTTTGCCATGTAATAATATTGACGGTCAGGCTCTTCTGAGGGCGGCACTGAAGTTAAATTGATTTTCGTCACATCTATTTCATTATACATAATTTTAGTTTCTTTCTATTATTCTTTTTTATTTTTGCGATTCATGCACATTGGAAATCTGACAGTCAGCAAAACAGCTCTTCTCAGCTGATAATATAACATACTTTTCTAAACTCAGCAATATCTCGTTCAATAAAGGAATTTCATTCCCGTTATTTTAGAATCGATCGAAGCGTAGTAACGGCTCCTTTTTCACTAATCATATAATCCATCCGTCGATCCCATTCTTCTGTAGGAAGCTTATCAGTGATCTGGCATTCATAAGCACACCCTGCAAGAATACAGTCGTTACGACCAGAAAAATAGCGGTCATAGTATCCCCGTCCATATCCAAACCGTCCGCCTTCTCTGTCAAAAGCAGTGCCTGGTACAAAACAGAGCGCTGACGGCCAGTCTGCCAGAAATCTTTCTTCCGAAGGCGGCTCCATGACATGAAAGCACCCTTCTGTCAGCTCATCCAGATTTGTCACTTCATAAAATACCATATCATTACCACTCACTTTTGGGAATGCGATATGCCTGCCTGCTGCTAGAGCATCATAAATGACCGGCAGCAGTGATACCTCTTTCTCAAGTGGGTAATAAAAATAAATCTCTCCGGCATTCTGGTAAACTTCCCATTCCTGAATCTTATCACAGATCTGAACAGACAGCTGACCGGCAAGCGCAGATGTCATTGAATCCCGCTGATTTTTAAAATATGACCGCAGCTGCTTTCGATTACTGTTTTGGATGCTTGTTTCCATATTTTTCACCTAGGTTAATAATTGTCCCATCTTCCATTTCCATGTCGATTTGATTCAGCTGGCTGCGGATGCTTCCTCTGATTGCAGCCAGATACTCCTTGCGCAGCTGCTGCTGCTCTGCTTTTTCTTCTTCTGTCAGGCCTTCTGCTTTTGATTTATGGTATAGTTCATTGATTCTATCTATTTTTAAATCTGCCATGATATGCCTCCTGTTTTATATCCATATGCAGCCCATTCATATTGCATTAAAATGCTTGCCTTTGGCATTATTTGCCTATCGGCCCATTAGAAGTTCGCTCTTAGCTAAGGGCCGGATGCATGGCCAGCCGCATTCTTTGGCCCTAGCCAGACAGCGGGTGTCTGGTCAAGGCGTGAAAAGTAACCATAGATACTATATATCATGTAATAATATCTGTCAATGTTGTACTTTTGTCATGATTCGTTTATAATATATTTATTGTAACAGTTCAGATAAGGTGTTACATTATGAATATCCGGACGCCGGGTGAGGGGAGTTGTCCGGCTTCCTGTGACTTTTACAGAATGTTAAGAAGTTCTAAGCATTCTGCATTTACGCTGTGGTACCGTACGGTCGCGGCACCTAGTTCGCCCTGTCTGAATGACAGCAGCTAAAGGTGCCGCTGCGGCTTCGCCGCCTGTTTTTTGGGCAGAATGCCAAGAACTTCTAAACATTCTTCCAACATCACAGGAAGCCGGACAACTCCCCTCACCCGGCTGTTTTTCACAAGCCCTACAATGAAAACAGCAGCACAATGGCAGGACGGCAGGATTTAAAGCACTGGCTGTCATCCCTAGTGTACTGGCACGATGATATTTGAACTAACAGTGCTGAATATATCGTCACTCTGCAAGGCGGAGGAGGGAGGCGATGCGGTGGCATCGTTGACTGACGATATCATGCCCTGTGGGTACAACGCGGCAGATGGCGATATAGGCAGTGCTGTTAGTTCAAATATCATCGTGTCAGTATACTAGAGCGTGTTTGAAAAATGCTTTCCGTGAGATGTGCTTCACACTTTGTGGAGA
>CANDMV010000273.1 GCA_947385875.1 uncultured Eubacterium sp.
AGAATAAGTTCATAAGCAATATTTCTTGCTTACAAACTTATTATACGAGGAGGGAATTTAATGGAAAATCGTGTAGAAAATATCAATACAAATTCTAAATTGCCAGAAGATCGGAGTGAAACAGGTTCAGTTGAAATAGTAAATTCAGATTTAGGCGAGCTTTCGCATGAGCTGACATACCATAAATATCTGCTGAACAACGATCACATCCGTAGTTTTCTTCGGAAATTAAGTGTACCAGAATATCTGGCCCTGCGTATTATCAAGGATACTGAGCAGGAGGGTGATATTACCGGAAGGACTTATTTAAAAGATATTGCGGAAAAGATGCATCGGACAATCCGCCAGACTTCCGCTATGGTCAAAGCGCTGCAGGAGCGCGGATTCTTGACATGGTCGCACGACGGAGATGGCAGTGAGGGTACGTATGTGACGATTACAAAGGCAGGAAGAGAGATGTTAGCGCAGGAGGAGAGCGCGATTAAGAATTATTATGGCAGAGTGATAGAGAACTTTGGAAAAGATAATCTGCTTCAGCTGCTTCAGCTGATGAAGCAGCTGGAGGAATCAGTAAGTGAAGAATTTATAAAGACGGGGGTGGCTGAGATTGAATCTGGAAGCGATGATGAATGATTATACGAAAAGACAGGAGGAAGTGTGCCTCAGGAATGATATGATTTCACCGAGATTATTTGAAGAATATGGTGTGAATCTAGGGCTTCGCGATGAAAAGGGAAACGGAGTACTGACCGGCCTGACAAAAATATCTAAAATCATATCTTTCAAAATAGAAGATGGGCAGAAGGTTGAATGTGATGGAGAGCTGTGGTATCGCGGGTATCGTGTGGAGGATTTGATTAAAAATCTGGCAGACAAGGAGCTGGGATTTGAAAAAATCGCGTATCTGCTGTTGATGGGCGAGATGCCGGAGCAGAATGAATATGATGAATTTAAGCAGATGATGGGGGAATACCGCCAGCTGCCGTCTAATTTTACGAGAGACGTTATAATGAAAAAACCGGGTGCTGATATTATGAATACGATGACCAGAAGCATTCTTACACTGGCGTCTTATGATGACGAGCCGATGAAAACCAGCATAGCCAACAGTCTGCGTCAGTGTATTCAGCTGATCAGCCAGTTTCCGGCGCTTGCAGTTTACGGCTATAATGCTTATAATTACTATGTAAATCAATCCAGTATGATTATCCACAATCCGGATCCGAAGCTTTCTACGGCAGAAAACCTGCTGCTGATGCTGCGGCCGGATCGTCAGTATACTCAGGTAGAGGCAAAGGTGCTGGATACTGCGCTGCTGCTGCATATGGAGCATGGAGGCGGTAATAATTCGACATTTACCACCAGAGTAGTTACGTCTACCGGCTCTGATACGTATTCTACGATTGCAGCTGCAATGTCTTCTCTTAAAGGACCGAAGCATGGCGGTGCGAATATCAAGGTTATGGAGATGGTGGCGGATATTCGAGAGCATGTGAAGGATTATGCAGACAGAGAGGAGCTGGCAGCTTATCTGTCTAAGATTCTGGATGGAGAGGCATTTGACGGAAAGAAGCTGATTTATGGCATGGGACATGCGGTTTATACACTGTCGGATCCAAGAGAGAAAGTATTCAAGCATTATGTAGAAAGGCTGGCAGAGGCAAAGGGCAGACAGAAGGATATGATGCTTTATCAGGGCATTGAAGATCTGGCACCGGTTTTAATCGGGGAAAGGCGCCGCACGAATAAAGGTGTCAGCCCGAATGTGGATTTTTACAGCGGATTTGTCTATGACATGCTCGGTATTCCAAAGGAGCTTTATACGGCGATGTTTGCAGTAGCGAGAATTGTCGGATGGAGTGCACACCGCATCGAGGAGCTGATCTGTACAGATAAGATTATCCGCCCGGCGTATAAGAGTGTCATGGAGACACGGGAGCTGGAGCGTAATTGATAATTCATTCCCGCGATCTGCACTCCCCGCTTTGCGGATAATTTATCCCAAATTTAAGAGGCGCTGTCTGCTATATTATGTCCTATGGGTACGACTCATAAATTTGGGATAAGTTCTCGATAACATGCTCTGTGGGTACATCTCACGGAAAGCATTTTTCAAACATGCTCTAGAGCGTGTTTGAAAATTCATCCTAATAATCGCACTCTTTATTTGCGGTCTGTGTATAGAAAGAGGAGTGACTGCATATGGATATTGTACTTTGTGAATTTTTGTGAGAATCGTTTTGTGATGGATCTTTTGTATAGCTGGAAGCTAAAAACTGGGTATGATATGAAATAAAAAACATGGATAAGAAACCTATAAGGAGAATTAGCAATTATGAAAAAGCTATCAGAGTTAATGGGATACCGTTCTAGTGTGCGTGTAATTGACGCGACGCTGAGGGACGGCGGCCTGGTAAATGACTTTTATTTTACGGACGAATTTGTTACAGCTTTGTATAAGACAAACATCAAGGCGGGAGTCGATTATATGGAATTTGGCTATAAAGCTTCCAGGGAGATGTTTGACGAAAATAAATTTGGGAAATGGAAGTTCTGCAGAGATGATGATATTCGAGCAATCGTCGGAGAGAATGATACGGATTTAAAGATCGCGGTTATGGCAGACGTAGGCCGCTGTGATTATAAGCAGGATATTATCAGCCGCTGCGACAGTCCGATTGACCTGATTCGGGTGGCTACTTATCTGCATACAATACCGGCAGCAGTGGATATGATTGAAAATGCGAAAAATAAAGGATATGAAGTCAGCTGTAATATCATGGCTATTTCGAATGCGCAGGAAAGTGACCTTAGGATTGCGCTGGATACACTAGGGCAGACTCCGGTGGACGTATTTTATATTGTGGACAGCTTTGGCTCGCTGTATCCAGAGCAGATTGCAAGAATTGCGGATGCTTATATGGAATTTGCGGACAAATATAATAAAAAGGTCGGCATTCATGCCCATAAAGATCGGAAGAGCACACGTCTGAACTCCAGTCACTAATACAGATCTC
>CANDMV010000274.1 GCA_947385875.1 uncultured Eubacterium sp.
AAATATCGCGCTGTGTAGGTTGTCTGCCACGGTGATATTGTTCACCAGCACCGCATAAATTCGCAAGGGATGCCATATAGACAATAATTCCCCACCCTGCGTCCTGCCAGATCCCGGAAGCTATGTAAATCGTTCGAAAAGCAGATGCTTCTGATAAAAAGTCAATCCCGGTTCCCGCGATCAGGTTAATCAGACCTCCTGACGGACTTAAGAAGATCCGCAGCATACCGCAGACAACCATAATCGATATAAAATGCGGTGCATAGAGAATCGTCTGTACCGCCTGCTTAAACTTCTTAAACCTAATCTGATTGATTGCCAGCGACAGGATAATTGGAATCGGAAAGCTCCATAGTAAGCTGTACAGGCTTAACAATATCGTATTTTTAATCATTCGGACACAGTTTGGAGAACTGAAAAACCGCTGGAACCATTTGAAGCCTACCCATTCACTTCCCCACATCCCCCGCACGGATTTATAATCGCGGAATGCGATCTGTATACCATACATCGGTACATATTTGTAAATAATCGTCAGTATGAGCGGAATCGACAGCATCAGATATAACTGCCAGTGATCACCTATCCGTTCCCATACTGATCTTGGTTTTGTCTGAACAGATGTTCTTTTTAAACTATCCATAAAAACTCCTTCCTTAATTATTTTTTATACCGGAAATACAATCCCTCTTAACCGGCAGATCTCTTTGCAGTCAGACTGGCCATTCCTCCTGCATAACGTAATTGCCGCGGCTTATGAAACGTTATTTATATTTCCACATTATGGTATCACCGTGCCGCTCGTTTTTCAAGCCTTTTTATCCAAAAAATAGTTAATTATTATATTTTTGTGAAATATAAATAAACAAAATATATACATTTTGTACAATATACCTTCATATAACGTTTCATGAAATTTATGAAATTTCATGAAATTTTTCTTTACAATCACATGAAATCATATTATAATATGTAAAAGAACAAATGAAACGAGGTGTTCCATATGCGCAAAAAAAATCCCACGCCCACCATGAAGGACGTGGCACTGGAAGCAGGTGTCGCCCTTGGCACAGTATCCAAAGTAATCAACGGACTTCCCGTAGGAGAAGCTTACCGCCTCCGCGTAGAAGACGCAGTCAAAAAGCTTGATTACCATGTGAACAGCTACGCGCAGGGCCTTAAAGCCAGCAAAACTTATACAGCTGCACTGCTGATTCCCAATACCTCCAATCCTTTTTTCGCAAAGCTCGTACATTACATCAACACAGCTCTTTTAAAAAGAAGGTACCGGATGCTGCTGTGCACCACCGACTATGACTCGCGAATGGAGCAGGAATATATTACGATCACAAAGCAGAATAAGGTAGACGGCATCATCGGCCTTACATACAACCCAAATCTGCATCTGGAAGAGACGATTCCATTTGTGTCCATTGACCGCTCGATCGGGCCCCATATTCCCTGCGTCGCTAGTGATAATTTTGCCGGCGGCCAGATGGCAGCGGAGAAGCTGGCGGATTTAGGCTGTAAAAATGTCGCTTTCCTGCGAGTCGGCTCATCTCTTGACAGTGAGCCCAACAAGCGGAAGGCCGGTTTTGAAAACGGCTGCCTTGCAAGAGATCTTATCCTTACCGAAAAAATCCTGCATGACGGGGAGCCGATCAGCGAATTCGAGGACTTTTTTCGAAAGCACCTTTCAGATGGAAAGCTGAAGTTCGACGGCCTATTCTGTGTCACAGATTATATTGCCTACGAGGTGATTAAAATGCTGGGAAAGATGGACATACGTGTACCGGAAGATGTGCAGGTCATCGGCTTCGACGGCGTACAGGCATTCGGCAGCGGCGATTACTTCTGCTCTACGATCGTACAGCCGGTATCTGATATTGCTGAAATGTGTGTAGAGCTTTTACTTCAGGAAAGCATGTCTACGAAGCCGCCGCTGGTATGCCTGCCTGTCACCTATGCATACGGAGGTACGACAAAGGAATGATAAAAAACTGGTGGTACTATCACAAATGGTATGTCATCTGCGCAGTCATCCTTCTGCTTGCCGGCATCGACATCCTTGGAAACACCTTTGGCTGGTTCAAAGACACTCCGGATGTGCAGATTGCCTATATCGGAGACACTCCCCTGCCTGAAGATACTGCTGCTTCTATCGAAGATACCTTTGCCTCTCTCGCGGACGACTACAATCACGATGGAAAAGTACTGGTAAAAATCAACCAGTTTGTCAGCAGCGCAACCGCAGCCCCCGCTGAAAATGGATTTTTTGCAGCTGCTGAAAGCCCTGCCTATCAGCAGGCTGCCGAGATCGCCCTGATCGGAGACATCGAAGACTGCGTCAGCTACTTCTTTTTGATGGAAGATCCGGGATACGTCCAAAGAGAGTATCAGGTACTGGCTATGCCAGATGGAAGCTGTCCTGATGAATACGACTTTTCCATAGAAGACAAGGTGATTTCATGGGATTTTGGCTTATACCTTGGAAGACGGTGTTTTTACAATAAAAAGCAGACTCCTTATGCCGATGAATGCAGCCGGATCTGGAACATATTAAAAAAGACTCCATAAAGATTCATACATCCGTTACGCCCTAACATGTACATTATAATGAAGCCGGATATTCTAAGCGCGGCTGATATACGGCTTGTATCATAGTGAAATATATAGTGAAAGCCGGGTATTCCAAGTGCGGCTAATGTATGACTTGTATCATAGTGAAATATATAGCGAGAGGTAATAGAATGAAAAATATAGATCTAAATAAATATCAGAAGAAAAGAAAAAAAACTGCCTTGCTGTCCGCCTGCCTGATTCTGCTGCTGTCAGGATGCTCCTTTGCACAGAAGACTGTCCAGAAAGAGCCGGGCAGGCAGGATGGGCCGACGGCAGTCGGTCCCATTCTGACTGTCGAGATCGGAAGAGCACACGTCTGAACTCCAGTCACTAATACAGATCTCG
>CANDMV010000275.1 GCA_947385875.1 uncultured Eubacterium sp.
CAGTTGTTATGCTTGCCGGAACCATTGACACCTGCAAACGGTTTCTCATGAAGCAGGCACTGCAGGCCATGACGGCCGGCTACTTTTTTCAGAGTCTCCATAATTAAATGGTTATGGTCTACTGCGATGTTGCATTCTGCATAAATCGGCGCTATTTCGTGCTGTGCCGGAGCTACCTCGTTATGCTGAGTCTTTGCAGATACGCCCAGCTTCCACAGCTCCTTGTTTACATCCTTCATATAAGCTGCAATCCGCTCGCGAATAGCGCCAAAATAATGGTCATCCATTTCCTGGCCCTTCGGCGGCATAGCACCGAATAATGTACGTCCGGTAAAAATCAAATCTTTTCTCTGCAGATATTTTTTTCGATCTACAATAAAGTACTCCTGCTCCGGCCCTACGGACGGTGTTACTTTCTTAGATGTTGTATTGCCGAATAGACGCAGCAGACGCAGAGACTGTTCGTTAATCGCTTCCATAGACCTCAGAAGCGGTGTCTTCTGATCCAGAGCTTCTCCGGTATAAGAACAGAAAGCTGTCGGAATACAAAGCGTAGCTCCTGCTGCATCCTGCCTGACAAAAGCCGGCGAAGTGCAGTCCCATGCCGTATAGCCTCTTGCTTCAAAAGTCGCACGCAGCCCGCCGGATGGAAAAGAAGATGCATCCGGTTCGCCCTTAATCAGCTCTTTGCCCGAAAAGCTCATCAATACCTTGCCATTCGGCATCGGAGCAGTGATAAATGAATCATGCTTTTCCGCAGTGACGCCGGTCAGCGGCTGAAACCAGTGCGTATAATGAGTTGCACCTTTTTCGATTGCCCACTCCTTCATCTCATGAGCAACTACGTCAGCAGTCGCAAGATCCAGATCTACACCCTTCTCAATAATCTCTCTCAATTTTTTGTAAACTTTCTTAGGAAGACGTGCCTGCATTACGGAATCATTGAACACATTTTCACCAAAAATATCTGCTACATTGTAATATTCGCTCATTTTTCTGTCCTTTCCTTTCTAAACCCCTGCTTATGTATTCGTTACTATTCACGGCCTAAGGCCGCTCATTGTAACGATTCGGAGCGATATTTAAAGTCTGCTTCACAAAATCGCCCCTCATTCCTGAATCATGTTCTCACGGAACGCGCGGCTAGTGCGCATTCCTGACCCATGAATAG
The DNA here is from genome assembly GCA_947385875.1 of uncultured Eubacterium sp. Lineage (GTDB taxonomy): Bacteria > Bacillota > Clostridia > Lachnospirales > Lachnospiraceae > Eubacterium_J. The sequence goes on from CANDMV010000275.1 coordinate 1,172, forward strand.
CAACATGTATTCTATATATAAACGGCGATTCAGTACCATAGACTTGACATCAGCATCATAAGCTGTTATATAGAACAGATAAACCTTTACCATTCAGAAAAACAGCTGGCTGATAACAAATCTTACTTTCATCAATGCATCGCACCATTATATATATATTCAGAAAAAAAACAAGGATGCCCCCTTTTAGGAACATCCTCGTTCATTTCTAATCTGTTAATAAAATACCGCATTTTCTCAGAAATTGCAATACTCCAATTCATTTTTATGACATTACCGCATTTTTTGTAGAAATACACGCTTATTTTCAGCAATTTAACTAATAATTTATGTCTTATCTACAGAATCAGACTATTTACATCCTTATTTATTTTTTAAGCCTTGCCTACAGAGCCAAATAATTCCATTTTCTCCTTAACCGTAGCCTTAATTGCTTCTGCGCCCGGAGCAAGCAGCTTACGAGGGTCAAATCCCTTGCCCTCCAGATCTTTTCCAGCTTCAATATACTTACGCGTAGCTTCCTGGAAAGATAACTGGCATTCTGTATTTACATTAATCTTTGCAACGCCAAGAGAAATTGCCTTTTTAATCATATCCTCTGGAATGCCTGTACCGCCGTGAAGTACTAACGGCATCTCACCCGTCTTCTGCTGAACAGCATCCAATGTCTCAAAGCTTAATCCTGCCCAATTTTCCGGATATTTCCCATGAATATTGCCAATGCCTGCTGCGAGCATGTCTACACCGAGATCAGCGATTGACTTGCATTCTTCTGGATCTGCACACTCACCCATGCCGACTACGCCGTCTTCTTCACCGCCGATGGAACCTACTTCTGCTTCGATCGACAGGCCCAGATTATGAGAAACCGCTACTAATTCCTTTGTCTTTGCTACGTTCTCTTCGATTGGATAATGAGAGCCGTCGAACATGATCGATGTAAATCCTGCCTTAATACACTTATAGCATCCTTCGTATGTACCATGATCCAAATGCAGCGCTACCGGAACCGTAATGCCCAGCTCTTCATCCATAGCCTTTACCATAGCTGCAACCGTCTTAAAGCCCGTCATATACTTTCCTGCACCCTCGGATACACCTAAGATTACCGGGCTTTTTAATTCTTCTGCTGTCAATAATACAGACTTCGTCCACTCCAGGTTGTTAATGTTGAACTGGCCCACTGCATAATGGCCGGCCTTTGCCTTTTTTAACATTTCTGCTGCTGATACTAACATGTTAATTCCTCCATCTTCTTAATCTGGTTATTTACAGCCTGGCTTTGGCTGTTCTGTATCGCTGATCGGTTACAATCTATCCTTCGACGAACTGTATCGCTGATCGGTTACAGTCTGCCTTCGACCATTCTGTATAGCTGGTTGATCTTGGTTTTCGACCGCCGGCAGATCAACTCCGGCTCAAGAATCGTTTCAAAGATGTGGACGATTTTACTTGTGCCAGTCTTTTGAATGATTCCTAATCTTTTTTTATCATACCATTTTTTATAAAAAAAATAAAGAAAAAATTACAATATTACTAGAAGTATTGTAACAGTTGTTATTTTTCACACCCAATGTCATGAACTTAAGCTTTGCCAGTATGTAACAATTCAGATCATATGTTACATTTGTGGATACCCGGACTGCTCCTCTCACCCGGCTGCTTTTGATAAGCCTTAAAATGAGAACGGTAAATTCATCTTCAGAACC
>CANDMV010000276.1 GCA_947385875.1 uncultured Eubacterium sp.
CATATTCAAATGGTTCCAGCAAATCACTTCCCACCACATCAATATTGCCTACCGCCGTAATTTCGGATTCCATGCGCTCAATGTCGTTTGCATCCTTTCCCAGCGGAAGGTAGAACTGATGGCTCACCAGGATATTGCGTTCGCTATGATTGATTGTTTCACGTGCAAACAGCCTGTGAAGCGCTTCATTATAATTAGTTGTCTCCTCATCTTTCAAAGCCCCTTTCAGAACAGAAGGCTTACAAAAGGGAAGCAGATAAAAATTGACCGGTCCATATGCATCTGTCAATACTACTTTTTTTATGTACTCGTCTGGTTTGCATGGTGCGATTCCTACCATATGAACTCTCTGCTGCGACAAGAGCCAGCTAAAATAATCAAGTCTTTGCGCACTGTCATGATTCCCGCTGATTATCATAATCTGCGCTATATCTGACGCCTCATAAAGCGCTTCCATAAAATGATTAAAAAGCTGCACGGATTCCACAGACGGCGCGGCTTTATCATAAATATCCCCAGCAATCAAAACCGCATCCGGCTGATATTCTCTCACATAATCTGTAATCTGTTCAAAAAGATATTCCTGATCCTTATGCAAATCATGATTATACAGTTTTATGCCAATATGCAGGTCCGATAAATGCAGTATTCTCATACACTTCATCCTTTCTGTTTCTTTATGCCGACAGATTATACTAGTCAATCAATGGGCCAATTTCCGGCATTAACACTTCCTTAAATTCATCAATCATTTCTTTTCTAAATTTGAACTTCGGTAAAGCATCTGGCACTTCTTCCCTATAAGCTGCGTAATTGGCACTATCCTTTCGTTTATTTGCATTGGCAAGCTCACCATCTCTATAATTATAAGCTTCATATTTGACGTCATCCACATCAAAATACCACTTCCCTGCAAACTTCGGGAAATCGGAGAGTGCCTTGTGCATATTCTCATTTATTATTAACGAATCCTCATTATTTTTTATCTTTTTCAGGAGGTCATAATAGTTCTGTGCAATGGCGATATCAATGGATGAGATATCCATAAGCAGATTGCACGTTGCTTTATAGGAGGTCATCGTCTTGCCGGAACCTGTTGTATACCAGATAAAACCTGATTTCCCTTTTGTCCAATACAGTATATTTTGCCACCATCTCATGCGCCTCTGATATTTTGAGTACGGCTTTTGCAAAATCAATATAGTCACAAACTAGCTGATTTTCTTTATCAAGCCACCCCGATATAAATTTTTTGTTTAGCTCTGTATCTCTTGTGGCTGCGAAATATTTCGTATCTACGACATTGCTTACTACAAACATCTATACATTTGAAAAAATGCCGTAAAATTTACCTTCCGCAATATACTTATTTATCTGCCGGTAACCATCTATACACCACTTTACAACTTTTTGAAAAATAAAATAACGCACAAGGTACTTTCGGGTGTATAATAAGTTTGCACACAAAACTATACGAAAGAGAGTGACCCTGTACGTCAGACTTATTATACAACGAAAACAACCTGATTGGTAGACTGTACCGTTATTTTTTTATTTATTTTAAAAATTTTTCCATGCCCACAATCGAAACACTGTTTCTGCTGGTGTTATCGATCCTGGCTATGGAGTCTGCGGACTCCATCCGTTCCCTATACAGACATTTTTCAGCAGGGATTACAACGAAATCCCTCAATGCTTTTTACTATGTCTGCTCGTATGCAAAGGTTGATCATTCCAGGTTTATGAACGTCACAGCCGACATGGCTTTAAGGCTTATACCGGAAAAACTCTCCTCACAGCCTGTTTTTCTTTGCATCGATGATACCATGGTTTCTAAATCCGGCAAAAAGTTTGCGGATGTTTCGAAACTCTTTGACCATGCCGCACATCATGGTTCAAACTATCTAAACGGGCATTGCTTCGTAAGTGTAATGCTCTGTGTGCCAGTATGGAAGAAAAGTAATATCCACTATCTTTCTGTCCCGCTCGGATACCGTATGTGGCAGAAAAAGGAATCCAAACTGGAACTGGCTGCGTCGATGATCCGGCAGGTAATGCCGCAATTCAGCGGCAGGAAGAATGCCATCCTCCTGTGTGACAGCTGGTATGTCAAAAAGGACCTCGTTTCCATCGTGGACGAATATGAAAATCTGGATCTTATAGGGAATGCAAGGTCTGATTCTGTTATTTATGACCTGGCCCCACAGCGGACCGGAAAAAGAGGCAGGCCTGCATTGCATGGGAAGAAACTTTCCATTTACGATGATTTTGTACTGTCTGATGAAAAAATCAGGGACTATTATACAGCGGCACGCCGTGTCCTTACGAATATTTTTGGTAAAAGAGAAGTTTTAGCGTATGTGACGTCGCCTGAAAAAGGATCTAACAGCAGACGTCTGTTTTTCAGCACCATATTTCCGGAACAGCTGGAGATCTTTTGCGCATGGCAGGAGAAATCACCACTGAACCAGACAAGCTGTGCGCGTATGCAGTTTATACCATTGCTTTTATATGCATTCCGATGGAACATAGAGGTTAGTTACTACGAACAAAAAACATTCTGGTCATTATGCAGTTACATGGTACGCAGCCGTAAAGGTATCGAAATGCTGGTTAATCTGGTCAACATTACCTATTGCGCTATGAAAATACTGCCGTTTCAAGATGAAAGATTTTATAAATACCAGTCAGAAAGTGTACAGGAGTTCCGGTTCGCGTTAAGTGGACAAATTCGCCAGCAGGTATTTTATGCCATTTTCGTGAAAAATATGGAAACCAGCATAAAATCCAATGCAATCATAAATGCCCTAAAACAGTTCATCCAGCAGCAGGGATACCATTTATAAAAGTTGTAAAGTCGTGTTAATAAT
>CANDMV010000277.1 GCA_947385875.1 uncultured Eubacterium sp.
GATCTGTATTAGTGACTGGAGTTCAGACGTGTGCTCTTCCGATCTCCGCATTTTAGCATGGCAGCTGCTTTTATCTAATAACGGAATTATTAATGCTATATTAGATCTCTTGAATCTGCCAAAGATCAGCATCTTGAATACTCCTACTGCTGTTGTATTTGGCATGGTGTATGATTTTCTGCCATTTATGATCCTGCCTATTTATAATGCTATGGCAAGAATACGAAAAGACATCATAGAAGCCGCGCAAGATCTTGGCGCCAAAAACTATGTTATCTTTTTTAAAATCATTTTTCCGCTGACACTTCCGGGCGTTATGAGCGGCATTATTATGGTATTTGTACCTGCCCTGACTTCATTTGTCATTTCCAACTTATTAGGAGGCGGCAAAGTATTATTAATAGGAAATATTATAGAAGCTGATTTTATGCAGTTTTTCAACTGGAATCTGGGTGCCGGGTTGTCACTCGTACTTATGGTATTTGTCATTGTCAGCATGGCTATTATGAACAGTCATTCATCCGATACGGAGGGAACTGCAGTATGGTAAAAAAAAGTATAGAAAAATTATATTTAGTCCTGATTTTTTTATTTTTATATCTTCCCATTTTAGTATTGATTGTATTGTCTTTCAACAACTCTAAATCCAGAGTAATCTGGGGAGGATTTACATTCAACTGGTACCGGGAATTGTTCTCCAGCAGCATGATTATGGATGCATTCTGGACTACGATTTTATTAACGCTGTCTGCCTCGCTCTTAGCTACACTCATCGGCACACTGGCAGCCATCGGCATCCATTCCATGAAAAAAAAATCCCGTGCCATTATGCTCGGAGCGACAAATATACCATTATTAAATGCAGATATAGTAACAGGCGTTTCTATGATGCTGCTATTTGTCCGCTTTACCGGACTCGGCTTCCACACTGTACTGATTGCGCACATTACCTTTGACATTCCCTATGTCATATTAAACGTACTGCCAAAACTGAACCAGACCAGCAGGTATACTTATGAAGCAGCACTGGACTTAGGCGCAAAGCCTATCTATGCTTTTTTTAAGATTGTATGGCCGGAAATCAGTCCGGGCGTTTTCTCCGGCTTTTTAATGTCGATAACGATGTCGCTGGATGATTTCAGCATTACTTACTTCACAAAAGGCGCCGGTGTAAATACACTATCGACGATGATTTATACCGAAATGCGCAAAGGCATCATGCCGCAAATGTATGCTCTGTCAACAATCCTGTTTTTAATGGCATTTGCGCTGCTTCTGCTGATGAACGTGAAGTCGAATAAAGACACAAAACAAGCAGATCGTATAGCATAAGACATCAGCCCGTACTAAGGGCCGCTATGCTTAAAGAAGGAGGTTCACTATGATAAAATATATGCATACCAAGCTCTTCCGGCACCGCTACGGCCTTCCTCAAAATCAATATCCAAAAAAAAGAAGCTGCCTGCTGCTGGCAGCCCTCTGCAGTTTGATGCTGTACGGCTGCGGTTCCGAAGATGCTTCCAATACAGTCACCGTCTTAAACTACGGAAAATACTTTGATCCAAAAATGATAGAACAATTCGAAGAAGAAACCGGCATTACAGTAAAATATGAAGAATACGAAAGCCCGGAAGAGATGTATGCAAAATACAAGGCCGGTTCCATCCATTACGATGTTGCATGCACTTCTGACTACATTATCCAAAAATTAATCCAAGAAGGCGAGGCTCTAGACATTAATTTCGACAATATCCCAGAATACTCGAATATAGATCAGAAGTACATTGATTACTGCAAAAATTTTGACACAGAAACACGTTTTACTCTGCCCTATTTCTTTGGGACTGTCGGTATATTATATAATACAACCATGGTAGACCCCGCTGAAACAGATACCTGGAAGATACTCTGGGACGAAAAGTATTCTGGTCAGATCATAATGGAAAACAGCGTTCGGGATACCTATATGGTTGCACAAAAGCTCTTAGGCACTTCCTGCAATACAACAGACCTGGATACACTGGACCGATGTCTAGACCTGCTACTGGAACAAAAGCCTTTGGTACAAGCATATCTGACCGATGAAACTGCTGACCAGATGGCAATCGGCAATGCCGCACTTGCAGAAGTCTATTCTGGTGAAGCCGCCTATGCGGAAAGCATGAACGATGATCTGGCATTTTCTGTTCCAAAAGAAGGCTCCAATATGTGGGTAGACGCATGGTTTATCCCTAAAACCTGCCGGAATAAAAAAAATGCCGAGACTTTTTTAAACTACCTATGCCGAGCAGATGTTGCTATGGCAAATTTTGATTATGTCTACTATGCCACTCCGAACAAAGCAGTATTTGAACAATTAGATGAAGATGTCCAGAATGATGAGACTATTTTTCCAAGCGCCGAAATTCTGGACAACTGCGAATTTTTCCAGCCTCTGGATGAGATTACGACTAATTATTATACAGAATTATGGGAAGCTTTGAAGTCTTACTGATTCTACAGACTGCAAGAGCTTTTCGTATTTGGCAGATTTCCTCTCCCAGCTGTTTCTGACAGGCAGTACATGAAATCTTTATCTGTAACGGCTGGATCAGATGAGTAATTTCAGATCAGCAGTCCAAAGTTCAAGGTTCTGAAGATAAATTTATCGTTCTCATTTTAAGGCTTATCAAAAGCAGCCGGGTGAGAGGAGCTGTCCCGTCTTCCTGTGACGTTGGAAGAATGCTTAGAAGCCCTTAGTATTCTGTTCGATAAACAGGCGGCGAAGCCGCA
>CANDMV010000278.1 GCA_947385875.1 uncultured Eubacterium sp.
CTGGAAAAGTCACAGGAAGACGGGACAGCTCCTCTCACCCGGCGTCCGGGTATCCGCAAATGTAACACCCTATCTGAACGGTTACTATTTATTGTAACAATTTTGTAAAAAATATGGAAAAGGTGTTGAAAATGCATTCTGCATATGCTACAATAACAAAAGTTGTGAGTCTGCACAATCGTTTCGTTTATTGATACTCAAGTATCGAAGACGGTACGCCAGTCAGCAAAGGCATGGCGTGAAAGTGAATGGTACAAGTATTTACAAGATGGAGGTGTCAGTTGTGGCTACGGTTAAGATTATCCTGGAAGTTATTTTTATTATAGTATGCATCGCGTTAACAGTCATTATTTTAATGCAGGAAGGTAAATCGGCAGGGCTGGGAGCGATTGCCGGTGCAGCGGATACTTACTGGGGCAAAAATAAAGGCCGTTCCATGGAAGGGATGCTGGTAAAATTAACAAGGGCACTTGTCGTATTGTTCATTGTTATTTCAGCAGTCCTAAATATTGGAAGCTTTAGCTAACAAATGAAACTGTCGCGGGAAGCGGCAGTTTTTTTGTTATTACACTCGCGAGGGCGGGGATACATGCACTGGGGTAAATAAACACAATGAATAAAATGTATGAGGGAAGAATATGGATAGAAAATTATTAGAAGATAGAAAAAAAATGATTTATGAATTTATCTGCGATGACTTATATGTGCCTATGAAGGCAAAAGAGATGGCAGCTGTGCTGCAGGTGCCAAAGAACCAGCGTTCGGAGCTTTTGGAAGTATTGGATGCGCTTGTAGAAGAATGCCGCATTGAGGTGTCGCAGAAGGGAAAGTATTTTAAATCGCAGGGCGGGATTTTATTTGGGACGTTTACGAGCAATGCAAAAGGCTTTGGATTTGTAACAGTGGAAGGAGAGGAAGAGGATTATTTTGTCTCTTCGGAAAACCGCGGGAATGCAGTTCATCTGGATAAGGTTCAGATTCAGCCGCTTCCTTCGCAGGGCGGCAGGCGCAGGGAGGCGAAAGTCATAAAGATTGTATCACATGAGATGACTCAGCTGGTTGGAACGTATGAAAGCAGTCCGAACTTTGGATTTGTAGTGCCGGATAATCAGAAATTTGGACACGATATTTTTATCTCCAAGGAACATACGAATGGAGCAGCTGCCGGGCATAAAGTCGTAGTACAGCTGTTAAGTTATGGAGAAAAGGGCAGGAAGCCGGAAGGAAAAATTATAGAGATTATCGGACATATAAATGATCCGGGAACGGACATTATGTCTATTGTCAAAGATTTTGAGCTGCCCGTAGAGTTTTCAGAAAAAGTACTGCGTCAGGCTGTAAATGTCTCGAAAGAAGTAAGCAGGGCAGACATGGAGGGACGCAAGGACCTGCGGGAATGGCAGATGGTCACGATTGATGGAGAAGATGCAAAGGATTTGGATGATGCAGTTTCCTGTGTGATGGACGGGGAAAATTATCGTCTGGGCGTGCATATCGCGGATGTCAGCAATTATGTGCAGGAGCATTCTGCGCTGGATGTAGAGGCGTTAAAGCGTGGGACAAGCGTATATCTTGTAGACCGTGTCATTCCGATGCTGCCACACAGACTTTCAAACGGCATCTGTTCTTTAAATGCAGGAGAAGACAGACTGGCATTAAGCTGTGTGATGTTGATCGATAAAAATGGCAAGGTCATAGACCATGAAATCATGGAAACTGTCATAAATGTTGACCGCCGGATGACCTATACGGCTGTAAAGGCGATTCTGGACGATCATGATGAGGCGCTCTGTAAGGAATATCAGGAGCTTGTACCGATGTTTGAGCGCATGAGGGAACTGGCGGCGCTGCTGCGGAGCAAGCGTAAGAAGCGGGGCTCTATTGATTTTGATTTTCCGGAGACCAAGATTATACTGGATCCGAATGGCAGGCCGCTGGAAATCAAGCCGTATGAGCGCAATGTCGCGACAGATTTGATTGAGGATTTTATGCTGATTGCAAATGAAACAGTGGCACAGGATTATTTCTGGCAGGAGCTTCCGTTTGTCTATCGTTCACATGAGACACCGGACGTAGAGCGGATGAAAAAACTGGCTGCATTTATTGCTAATTTTGGACTGACGATACACGGCGCTCGCGAAGACATACATCCAAAGGAGCTTCAGAAGCTGTTGGCTAAAATCGCAGGTACACCGCAGGAGGCTATGATCAGCCGTCTGACTCTGCGCTCTATGAAGCAGGCAAAATATACCGTAGACTGTCTGGGGCATTTTGGGCTGTCAACACAGTATTACTGCCACTTTACGTCGCCGATCCGCCGTTATCCGGACCTGCAGATTCATCGGATTATCAAGGATAATCTGCGCGGGCGTATGACAGAAAAGAGGAAGCTGCACTATGAGTCGATTCTGCCGGAGGTCGCAAAGCAGTCAAGTGAGATGGAGCGCCGTGCGGATGAAGCAGAGCGGGAGACTGATAAGCTGAAAAAAGTAGAATATATGAAGGAACGTATTGGAGAGTCGTTCGAGGGCGTCATTTCCAGCATTACATCATGGGGCTTATATGTGGAGCTGCCGAATACGATAGAGGGTATGATCCATGTAACGGCCTTAAAAGATGATTACTATCATTATGATGAGTCTGCCTATGAAATGGTCGGGGAGTCTGGGGGAAGGCGCTTTAAGCTCGGAGAGAGTGTCCGTGTCATATGCACGGGAGCGGATTCGTTTATGAGAACGATTGATTTTG
>CANDMV010000279.1 GCA_947385875.1 uncultured Eubacterium sp.
AGGATTTGTAGTATCGAGCATTTTTATATGCTCATGAATAATTCAGGTTTAATATTGATAAAAGATGTTTCTGGTGATTCAGCGGCATTCATATTTGTAGCAGCTTTATCTTTTGTTGTCTTCTCATATGTTCCCACAATATAGTGCCTCCTTTATCGAAATTACCTCTTCATAGCATATATTATAAATAATTAAACAAAGTCTGGCAAGACAAATGCCATCAACAAAAGAAATACAATCATCACTGAAATACACAATCTTTTTCACAGCAAGTAATTCTGTCAGTCTCATTTTTGTACTTTCGCATATAATCTATCGATTTATATTCAGCAATAGCAGCAATCCAGTTCTTAAAGCTGTTTTTTTCAGAATGAAAAGAATCGATATGCTCCCATATGGATAGAAGCACATCATTAAAGCGCTCATCCTGCTTCAGCTGAAGACATGACATATTCTTCCTGATGACAGCCTTAATAAAACCCCCATATTGATCAATTACATACATTAACGCATCCTCATTCTTTATATGCAGCTGATAAATAAAATTATCATCGTCGATCTTCATCTATAAATCCTCCTAAGAACTTTTCCTCAAATCTTTTTTATACTTAAATATACGAATAAGATCTTCAATTTCTATCAAAATTATAAACAACATTTCTGTATTATTTTCCAGCATCTTCTCACTAAAACATAACAAAAAAGGCACATGGATCGTAAATCATACGATTCCATGCACCTTCCCCGACAGCAGCAGGACTGTGCGTATACAATAAAAAGGTTAAATATCTGTCATTTACCGAAAGTAGTTCGGCTTTTCTCTTATCTTCTATTTTATCAGGCCCATCAGAGACGGAATCCCCAGCGATAATGCCGGTATATAAGTAACTGCCAAAAGCAGCAGAAACAATACAGCAAAATACGGCAGCATCATCTTCGTCACATCCTCAATGCGCAGCTTGCTGATCCCACAGCCTACAAACAATACAGAACCTACCGGCGGCGTAATATTGCCAAGGCACATATTAAATATCAGCATCACGCCAAACTGAATGTCCGTCATCCCAAGGCTCTGCGCAATCGGCAGGAAAATCGGCGTAAAGATCAAGATCGCAGGTGTAATATCCATAAACATTCCTACAATCATCAGAATCACATTCATCAGCAGCAAAATAACAATTTTATTATTTGATACCGACATAATACCGGAACTGATCGCCGCCGGAATCCCTGAATATGCCATGACAAAAGACATTGCAGAGGATGCCGAAATAAGAAACAGAATAATCCCGCTGGTACATGCGCTGCTTACCAAGATCTTCATAAACGATTTTACCGTCAGGCTTTTGTAGCAGACCGATAAAATCAGGCAGTATAATACACAGATGCCCGCACCTTCAGTCGCCGTAAAAATACCGCTTACAATACCGCCAATAACAATGACGATCAAAAGCAGGCTTGGCAGCGCCTGTAAAGTCACCTTAAGCGCTTCTGCCCCGCCAGGGAACCCGCTGGTGGCATATTTATGCTTCTTCGCGTAAATGAAAGCCACAGCCATAGACCCCAGACCCATTAATATTCCCGGCACATATCCTGCCATAAACAGGGTAGAAATAGATACACCGCCCGCTACCGTAGAATATACAATAAACGCACTCGTCGGCGGGATTAATAATCCTGTCGGCGCAGATGCTATATTAACCGCTGTCGCAAATGCCGGATCATACCCCTCGTCCTTCTGAATCGGATAGATACAGCCGCCCATAGCAGAAGCTGCCGCTACGGAAGATCCTGACAGAGCGCCAAAGAGCATATTGCCTACTACATTCGCCTGTGCCAGAGAACCAGGTATCCAGCCTACAAATAATTTAGCAAAATTTACCAGCCGCCTTGCTATACCGCCGTTATTCATAATATTTCCGGCTAAGATAAACAATGGAATCGCCAGCAGTGAAAAGCTCTCTACGCCGCTGTTCATCTTCTGCATCGTAATAAATGCAATTTGATCCCATGACAGTGACGACAATCCTGTTACAATAGAAGCAATTACGATACTTATGGATATCGGACATCCCAAAAACAGTAAAAGAGCAAATACTGCAAAAAGCAGCGCCGTTGTTGTCCCTATACTCATTCTTCATCCCCTCCTTCAATTACAACACCAGTCACGTCTTCGTAAATATTGATAATCTGCGCCATAATAATAAAAAATCCAGATATAGGCGCCATTCCATACACCAGACTGCGCGGAATGCCAAGAAGCGCAGAATATACCTTCTGAGCACTTAATGCCAGCTTAAATCCACCGATCGTAATAACTAAAATCGCAAAAAACAGAATTAATACATCTAAAAATATCATCAAAATCCTTCGCTTTTCCGGCGAGAGATTATCACGCACCAGCACCAGGCACATATGCTCCCTCGTAAGGAACGCATAGGCTGCGCCGATAAATCCGGTCCAGATTAAAAAGTAACGCACCAGCTCTTCAGTAAAAGCAGCAGGGCTGCTTAACACATAACGCGTAAATACCTGATACAATACCAGCAAAGTCATGACCGACAGCAGCACTGTGGCAATACCTGCCAGCAGCTTCGTCATTACCTTTTTCATGACAGTAAACACTTCTTTCATGTGCAGTTCCTCCCTATATTGTCAAGTGATTTTCCTTAAAAAATCAAGGAATTTATAGTTA
>CANDMV010000280.1 GCA_947385875.1 uncultured Eubacterium sp.
AACTACACATATTCACACACTCTTTCCCTACACGACGCTCTTCCGATCTTTAGCCGCAGGGCTGTCACAAGAACAGTTGGCCGAAATGGTTGGACTGACCAGCCAGCACATTTCCCACACAGAGGTCGCTTCAACCAAAATCAGCCTGCCGGCGCTTGTAAAGATTGCCAATGCCCTGCATACCAGTGTAGACAGGCTACTGTCCGACAGCGTACACGATTCAAAGCCGCATCTGCTGGGTGACGTGCAGAAAGTCTTTTCCGACTGTGACCCCGATGAGGTGTACGTTATGCTGGAAGCTGCCAATGCCGTCAAAAAGTCTATCCGGGTACGGAAGCTGAAGCGCATGGAATAAGATGAGGCCTGCGTGTCTTTGCACCGCATTATTCATCCTCATCTTCATCCCTCCGCTTGCGCAGCATCGTCTCAATAAATTTGACCGTATATCCGGCAGCTCTGGCAATCTTGGCACGCTCACGCCTGTCTGTTGTCTGTTTTGCCAGGTCTGCCACGAACTCCGGGCGATAGAGCCGCATGGGGCAGTCAATTTTATCGCCCCGGAAGTATTTGAACAGTTTGAGCATACCGTCGCGACCGATCAGTTCAAAAAGTTCCAGATAGATGTCATTCAGGGCTTCACCTTCATTCCCATCAACCCCAAAGGCTTCGTAAACCATTTCTTCATTCAGATTGTCCAGGTCAATGTTCATCACACTGCCACCTCCTCTTACACAAACATGCCTAAACACAGTTTACCAGCGCATAATGTCCGAAATCCAGTCTTTAAAAGGTTCTTTTCAGGAGCCTTTATCATCCCCTTTTGAAGAACCTTTTTGCGAACCGTTAAAAGGTTCCTTGTGCTGTTTGAAAATCGAATATTCGCTTTTTAAACCAGTAGATTCCATCATTATATATTTCTCACCTCACTTTCTGTACTGCAAAAAATCCCTGTGCCATAAGCGGCACAAGGATTCTTATGCTATAAGAATATATAGTTAATGCGATGTTTCATACGTCCAGAGAGCCATACGCTATTAAAAAATTTATTAGAAATCCTTATGGGAATATGGTATACTTAACTCTACGAATAACACCATCCTACTAACTGTCTTTGCACATAGCAAAATCGAAGTTCTCAGACAAATATCAATCAGCAGTGAATTAGAGGATAAAAAATGAATGGAATTACTCAACACGATATAACTAATGTTAAATACATCACCGTTAATGACGGGACTTTTTTTGATCTAATTGATAAAGATGGGTATTGCCTAATTACAGATTACCATGCCTTAAGCAGAAAGATTATACTATCTGAAGGTAATGTGCCGCCAAGACTTGGCGAAGAGAAAAAGCGACTGCGAATTGATTCCATTGATGGCCTAAAGAACGTATTAGATGGATATATATCTGCGGCACAGCAGATATTCGAACGCTTTTATTCTATTGATTTCAGCGATATAGACAAAAATCTTTTAACGGAACAATTAATATTCGATCTCCTTTTTGATAAATACAGACAGGAATCAGTAGAAATGACACAACATGGATATTCATCCTCTGATTATTTAATGAATATATTGGAGCCTGATGCAGTTCGGAATATTTTTGCAGATAAAGTCCGCAACTGTATAAAACGTGGAATGAATATTTATTCCGAAATGATAAAGAATTCCCCAGAGCTTCAAGAGGAACTAGAGACACTAGGCATAAATCATAACATATATGAAAAATATTTCTCCCCTAAAGCAAATGAGAATGCTAAAAAGAAAAAGGCAAGATATGTATGGAATTATATGTACTGTAATCAATATATGATCACATCCAGACAATATCGGAGACAGCTTAAAGAGGACGGAAACTATACTTGCGAAAGATTTGTTGATGACCTTAAAGATTATCACAGCTTTGTTAAAAAAATATTACCCGTGGAAAATGAATCTCCAAAAAAATATTTTGAAAAATCAATGGATTATTATTTTATAGAATCTTATAAACGAATAGACTTTATTTTTAAGCTTATGAACATTATTCCTAAAATCAAGGCTGAGAATGCTGACTATACTTTCTTAGTTAAACGATTCCATCCCGCAGTCTTAGTACCTCATGAAAACAATAATGATTTGTACCTAAAAATTAAATGCAACTATTATAGGCCTCTTTTTATGGTAGAAAACGAATTGCACAAACAGATACAAGGCGATGATAAATTTGATCTAAGTTCTTATTGCATCCAGCTGACCCACCATCAGTTTATCCGGGCTAAAGTATATGAACTCTGCCGATACCACTTAGAGTACACCTCATCTGATTACAAGTATATTAAAAATTTTATCAGCCAACACTATAATATGTTATCTTACCATCAATCAAATGAAATATGGTCTAAGCTTCCTGTTAAACCATGGGAAAAACTGGATAAAGAAACGCAGGCTTATTTTAGGAAGCTAAAAAAGACTTTCACTTTAATTAATGACTCTTTATTTCCGGAATCGCCTAAAAGAAAACCTGCCACATCAAATGAATAAATCAAAATTCTCAAATAAAACCCGGCTAAGCCGGGCTTTATTTTTTTGCGGTGCGCCCAGTATGGGCGCAATCTAATCGGTGAAAGTCCGTAACAC
>CANDMV010000281.1 GCA_947385875.1 uncultured Eubacterium sp.
AAGACTGGATTGCCTGTCACATTCTGGGCATTATAATTTTGTACCGCATCCTCCATTTCTGACAGGTACTGTTCCCTTTCATCTTTTGAGCAGGCCGTTCGAACAGCTTCGATCTGATGCTTCAAATCATGGCACTGTCTGCTGATATATTCACTGTTCACCTTATAATCCCGATACTGCCGGTACTGCAGATCCAGCATATGATTGATCAAAATCATTTCCATCTGCATTTCATGCTCCAGATGCAGGCGCTGTATCAAATACATACTTGCCAATGCCCCAAAGTCAACCAATGTGCGGATAGAGCTCAATGTAATCTGAAGGCTTTCCTGCTCCTGCCATACCAGCTTTTGGAATCCTACATTACTAATCACCATTGCCAGTAATGCCAGAAGCGCCAAAATAACAGACTGCCCCCAGTCTATCTGTTTTAAATTGTCATAGATCTTCTTTTCTCCATAATACACTCCGGCAAACATAACTGCGAATACGCATACCATGACTACGATAACGCTCTCATCCTTCATTGAACGGCTCGTAAGAAGAGCACTGCTGACCTGCCATTCTGCAGATGCCGCAAATTCCGCAGCCACAAACGCAATCGACCAGCCTCCAACAGCCATATGAAAGCTGCCTCTAGTACAAATCCTTATATAAAAAAGCATCATAAACATACATACCGTCATACCGAGCAGCCATTTATAAAACTGTACCTCTCTGCTGACACCCTCAATACTTGTCACGGTATATGCACAGTAATGGAGTTGTATCATCACCATTCCAAAAAACAAGTGCAGCACTACTGTAATTTTCTTAGACCAACGTCTTTCCATAAGCATGATGATTACGATACAGCTCATCCATTCTGCCAGTGCTGTCAAAAGCCGAGGCATAGCAGGCAGCGTTGCTTCAAACATAATTTCCTTCTCCTATATAATCCGTCAACGCCTCCATAAAAGCTTTCTTTTTCGCCCTGCTGATGGACAATGGAATCTTATTCACATACACTGTCGCCCCTTCCACCTTTTGTACATGCTGCAGGTTAACAATGATTCCATTGTTGCATCTGCAAAATCTTTTTGTATCCAGCTTTTTTTCAAACTCTTTCAGCGTCAGATAAAATGTAATTGTCTCTGTCTGCAGATAAACGTTCAGATAGTGTCCCTGGCTCTCAATATAATAAATGGATTTTTGTAAGATCTTTCGAATCCCTCCCTGAAACGAAATAGAGACATACACATCCTCCCGCTCGTTTATTTCTTTACAGACCTTCTGGATCTGTAGTGAAAATGCCCGGTAAGTCACCGGCTTAAGGACAAATCCTCTGGCCGCCACATCATACCCCTGAATCGCATATTCTGCCAGATTGGTAATAAAGATAATTAATACATTCCCATCCTTTTCACGAATTTTTCTTGCCGTATCCATTCCATCCATAAACTTCATTTTGATGTCCAACAGTATGATTTCATATTGGAACACATATTCGTCTACAAAATCAATCCCATCCTGATAATAAGAAACCTGAAAGTCTTCCCCGTTTTCTTCCCCATAGCGTCTTAAATATTTTGTCAATTTATCCTGATATTCCTGATCGTCCTCAACGATCGCGATTCTTTTCATGCTGTCCTCCCAAGCTTGACAGATCGGCACATGCAAGTTCGCCGCTCTCTTATTCTGACGAAACTCCGAAATATTCTTCAATACCTTTCAGGGAATCAAAGTAGTTTCATCCGAATCTTCACCATTAGCTGCTATAACTTAATAATAACACATAATATTTATCCTGCAATTAAATATTTTTAAATAGGAATTGCCTTGTCCCACTAAGCATATTTGAAAAATGCTTTCCGTTATGCTTCTAATAAGTGTTCTATGATATAGGAATTGCCTTGTCCCACTAAACATATTTGAAAAATGCTTTCCGTTATGCTTCTAATAAGTGTTCTATAATAATAGAAAGTACGCTTTGTGAACTTTATTATCAGTTTGTGGAGAATTTATCCCAATATTGTAAATAGTTCGCAGATATTTAATAAGCACCTCAGGAACAATGCTGAATTGCACAGGTTAGATGTGAGTTAGACGTAGTGGTTGTATATAATGGTATAGTGGCTGCATTTGACTAACTGCAATGACGCGTGTGAAATCCAGATGCCCATAAGGTGCTTACTTAATCCGCATAAGCAGTGTTACAGTCTATCCGGCAGCAAAGCGGAACTGCCTTGTCGAAGACTGTAACAATGCGGCTGCTGCACGATCTATCTTAGCAAAATCGTACCGAATTTGGAAGTATATTGGGATATATCAGCATTTTTTTGGTATCTTTTGCAGGTGCTGGATTTCTAAAAAATTATGTTTACAATTCAAAGACTTCATATTTTGGATGTGATATATTAATTATTAACAACATACAAACACAAAGGAGCGTGATAATATGACAGATCGTGAATGATTGCTTGCTAGAGCGTGTTTGAAAAATCATTCCCGCAATCTGCACTCCCCACTTTGCGGATCATTCATCCCAAATTTAATCAACATAGCCCG
>CANDMV010000282.1 GCA_947385875.1 uncultured Eubacterium sp.
GTTTTGCCTGCCTTATAACGCTCTCCTTATTCCCTTTTGCAATAACTCTGCCCGACATCCCTTTTTCACGGGTCTGTTTCCGGTATCTCTCAACACCCTCCTGCGAAATAGAAACTTTCACTGCATGGTCCGCCTTCGGCTGTGGTGCATCTTTTTCCTTTTCCTGTGCGCTGACTGCCCTGCCATTTTGATGCCAGCCGCCTGCTGCACCAGTCTTGTTTACATATCCATCTATATTTACTGACATAACAAATCCTCCATTTCTAATTTTACGCTTTGAAATCCACCCCGCCGGGCGTCCCGTCAAGCTGGTCTAAAATGTTCATGTCAAAAGCGTCCCCTTGTTTCCAGTCCAGATTGTTTTCCCTCACCAGCTTCTCCATCCTTGCGGCATAATCCCCTGCCATATGATCTAATGTCCATGATGCGGAACTTCGCTGTTTTGAAGGGAGCGAGTTTAAATACTGATTGATAACATCATTTCTTCTGGTTCCTTCCGGTATGCTCTGCCCGTTGGTACTGATAAATTCCTGTTTCACTACCTCCGCCAGCTCTGCCTTTACTTCATCTGACACAGACACAATTTTTTCCAGCCGCTTCTCCCTGTTATGCATCTGTCCGCCTGTTCCTTTGACATCCATGGAATACCGTTTTCATCATAATATAAGCTGCTGTGCTTATGCTTCACCCCGCCGCTGATCTTTGCGCCTGACTGACTGGAAACACCTGCCTTATTCCCGTTCTTCTGTGAAAACAGCCTGTTCATCAGGGAATACCCAGAAAACCATTTCATATTGTTTCCATTGATATTCATATCTCCGCCTCCTTGTCCTCCTTGATAAAATTTATTGAAATACTTTTCATTTCCATACTATGCCTATAATAATTTAAGCAGTTCCATATACCAGTCATCCATGATGCTTTCATAGGGAATCTGCACTATCCTGTCTTCTGAACCGTTTTCATATATACAGGATTCCGCCGCCCCGGCCAAACTGGGTAATTTATAACAATACCCGCCATATAAATACGATCAGCCCACAGGCAGGTCATAGTCCCATGCGTTATCCGCCCTGTTATCCTCACCACAGCCTCATTTTCATAAAACAGCTTCAGCTTTCCGAGAAATGGAATAAGCAGAAAAGATGACCATAACAGCCCTCTGATAAATGTCTGACTTCCATGATCTGCCATTCGCCTGATGTAATCTCTTCCTTTGCCACATCTCTGCCTTTCTTTCGTATTATTTCGTCATTTTATATATCGGTCAATAATCGTTAATCATCAAGAGCTGTTGATGCTTTTGTATTAGCTGTTCTGCTTCTGTAACACTAAGATCTGCATACTCTGCTATTTCTTCACCCGTCTTTTTGTCCAGGAGCCTGCTTTTTAGAATTAATCTGCATTATGCCGTAAAGCAGTGTCAAAACTGCCTATACTCTAAGAAGAAAAGAAAACCACATGAAAAAGAGAAAAAAGCTGCTGACTGCAGCCGATGTCATTATCATTACGGCTTCAGCTGCGCTGACTAAATTAATAAATGCAGCTGCACAGCATAATAATCCAGATGAAATGCACCAGAGCCGGAAAGATTTTATAAAAAGCGGAACTCAGCTAGTCTATGAAAAGCCCCCGACAGCCGAAAGTCATATGAAAGAATCATGCATCCGGACTATGCCGCCTTGCATTTATGCTTTTCAGACTGCTGATGCGCAGAAGATCTGGAGAGTCTATCTCATATTAATGAGACGCTGCAGGAGACAGCTGAAGAAAATAATACCCGCTGACACTCTGCAGCATCAGCGGTTTTTATGATCTGTTTATAAGCAGAAGACTGCTGTAAATTCAGAAAGGCTGAACCGACATCTGATAACAGCGTCAGCATAAAAACAGGCTTAAATATTTTTTGAAAGCCCCGTATAGAGGCCGGCACGCTAGCTGTACGGGATCTAAAGTCTTGCGGTTACGTGGGAAGTGCGATTCATATCGGTAAAAGTCTGTAAACTATCTACCATCTAAAGCTGATGAAATTGCAGAATTTTTTCAGCATCAAAAAGACTGCTTTTTATAAATTGGCGAATATATAATCCAAATCTGTAATAAAAATTTTTACTCCCTCATAGTACTTATTTATTATCTTTTTGGATTTTGAATCTATTTTTCTTTTTAAGTCATTAGGAATAGACACATCTTTTCCTGTTTTTTCGTCTATATATTTTTCATCAACATATTTTTCTGTAACAGGACATATATTTTGCAAAAGAAAAGCAGCTTCTCGTCCTTGTACATATCCAAATTCTAAACCATCATATACTTTATATCGTTTTAATTTTAGATTATGTTCTCTTAATTTACATTATATACAGATATTATATAAAATCGATTGACAATATGTACAAAAATAGCAGCACATATTTCTAAGATTAATTTATAACAAAGAAGATTGAATCATGAGTAAGAATAAATATAATACTCAAACTTCGCACTTGAATAAATGCGTATGCACCTTGAAAATCCAATAATAAC